>CAMPIY010000079.1 GCA_946886645.1 uncultured Sphingomonas sp. | reverse complement strand
TCCTTGCCGATCACCCGCTGAAACTCGCGGACCATCAGCGGGAAGGGATGCGGACCGGCGACTGTGCCGAGGAGATAGTGCGTGTCCTCATAGCTCGCGGTCCAGTCGCGCAACGCCTCGTTGATCGCGTCCTTGAGCGTCCGGCTTCCCGCCGTCACCGGCAGGACCTCGGCGCCCATCAGCTCCATCCGGAATACATTGAGCTGCTGCCGCTCGACATCGTCGGCGCCCATGTAGATGCGCGCTTCGAGGCCGAACAGCGCGCCAGCCAATGCGGTGGCCACGCCGTGCTGCCCCGCGCCGGTCTCGGCGATCAAGCGGGTCTTGCCCATGCGCTTGGCGAGCAAGGCTTGCGCCAGCACCTGGTTGGTCTTGTGCGCCCCACCGTGGAGCAAATCCTCGCGCTTCAGGTAGATGCGCGCCCGGGTACCGCCGAGGTTGCGGCAGCGGGTCAGCGGCGTTGGCCGACCGGCATAAGTCGTCAGCAACCCGTCGAGCTCGGCGCGAAACGCCCCATCCTCCTGCGCATCGAGGAAAGCCGCTTCCAGCTGCTCGAGCGCGGGAACCAGGATCTCCGGCACATAGACGCCGCCGAAGCGGCCGAACCGTCCGCTCAGCCTCATGCGTCGCTCCTCGCGCCGGGACGCAAGGCGGCAAACAGCGCTTCGACTTTGCCCGGATCTTTGATGCCCGGGCTGGCCTCAACCGACGAGCCGACGTCGAGCCCATGGGCTCCGACCGTCGCCGCCAATCTTGCGTTGGCCGGTCCGATCCCGCCGGCAAGGAATGCCGACGGCAAGTCGCCGCGCCCGACAAGCAGCGCCCAGTCGAAGGCCTTGCCCGTTCCGCCAGCGCCATTGTCGAACAGGGTGCGGTCAGCCCCGGCGCGGGCCGGTTCGGCGCCGCTTCCGACACCGCATGCCGCCCATAGCTCAATGGCTTCCGGCAGGCCTGCGCGCATAGTGGCAATGTCGGCTTCGCTCTCCCGTCCGTGAAGTTGCACGGCGTCGAGCCCGATCGTCAGGGCCGTGCTGCGAACCGATTCTGGCGGGCAATCGCGAAATACGCCGACGGTTTTGATGCCGAGCCGCTGCGCGGTGCACGCCAGCCGGCTCGCTTGGCCAAAGCCGACCGCACGCGGCGAGCCGTCGACCAGGATGAGGCCAGCGTGGGTTGCGCCGGATTGCGCCGCCAGTTCGACGTCTTCGGGCCTTGTCAGGCCGCACAGCTTAACCCGGCCATGAACCAGCGCCCGCGCCGCCTCCGCGATATCGGGCGCGGCCATCAATGACGAACCGACCAGGAAGGCGTCTGCATGGCAGGAGAGCCGCTCCACATCGGCGCGCGACGAAATCCCGGATTCGGAAACGGCCAAGACGTCCGCGGGGACAAGCGGCGCCAATCGCTCGGTTACGGATAGATCGGTTTTCAGCGTCTTGAGATCGCGATTGTTGATGCCGACAACCGTCGCCCCCAGAGCCAGCGCCCGCCCCAGCTCGCTCTCGTCGTGGACCTCGACGATCGCGTCCATGTTGAGCCGCCGCACCTCGGCCAGAACCGACGCCGTTTCCGCATCGTCGAGCACCGACATCATGGCCAGCACGGCATCCGCACCGGCAGCGCGCGCCTCACTGACCTGCGCAACATCGACGATGAAGTCCTTGGCGAGGATTGGGCCCTCAAACAGTCGTCGCGCCTTCCGTAGATCGTCGAGCGATCCGCCGAAGCCCGGACCGTCGGTGAGTATGCTGATCGCGTCCGCCACGGGTGCATAGGCGGCGACTGCCTTTTCCACCGTCACAGAACTGCGATGCCCCGACGGAGAAGCCCGCTTGACCTCCATGATGAAGCGGGCGCCTCGCCGGCCAAGCGCGGCCCGAAGGCTACGGCGGGTCGGCGCTGCATCGACCGCTCTGCCGCCCAGCCGCCCGGCGACCTCACGTCGCTTGCGCTCGATGATTGCGGCGAGGACGTTAGTCATTGCTGGCCTCGATAAAGCGCGACAACAACCGCCCGGCCTTGCCGCTTCTGAGCGCATCGCGGGCCAGCGCCACGCCCATGCGCAGATCCCGGCTGAGGCCCGCCGTCACCAGAACCGCGGCAGCATTGACCGCGACCAGGTCGGTTTCGGCGGGGCTGCCCTGCCCGTCCAGCAGGACTTTCAAGCGACCCGCATTTTCCTCCGCATCGCCCCCCACGACGACGTTGAGCGGCGCGCGATCGAGCCCTGCGTCGTCCGGCGCAAACTCCACCTCGGTCATCTCGCCGTCCGACAGCCGGATGGCGCGGGTTTCGCCGTGGAGGGCCACCTCATCCAGGCCCGAGCCATGCACGACGAGCGCTTGCCGGACGCCCGTCGCGTCGAGCACTTCGGCGATTCTTCGAAGCATTTTCGGATCGGCAACGCCGAGCAACTGAACCGGCGGCCGCGCCGGATTGATGCAGGGTCCGAGCAGGTTCATCACCGTCCGCACCGACAATTGCCGCCGGACGAGCGCGGCATGCTTCATGCCCGGATGGTAGGCGGGCGCGAACAGGAAGCAGAAGCCGATTTCGTCGAGCATCGCCCTCGCCTTGTCGGGAGCGACGTCAATTTTTGCTCCAAGCGCCTCCAGCACGTCGGCCGAGCCGCAACGCGAGCTGACGCTTCGGTTGCCATGCTTTGCGACGGGGAGGCCGCAAGCCGCAGCAACAAAGGCGGCGGCGGTGGAGACGTTGATCAGGCCGGAGCCGTCCCCGCCGGTGCCGCAGCAGTCGGCGAACAGATAGGACGGCCGCTCGAACGGCAGGGCGGCAGACGCTAGCGCGCGAGCCGCGCCGATCATCTCTTCCGCCGTCTCGCCCTTCATCCTGAGCGCGATCAACATTCCGGCGATCTCGGCCGGCTCAAGTTTGCCGAGCACCAGCCGTTCGAACAAATGCTCGGCGTCGTCCGTCTGCAAATCCTCGCCGCAAAGCAGCTTGGGTAGGGGGTTGGGCACCGGGCCGAGATCGGCCGGAAGGTGTTGCGGCGCCGGCGCGGCGGCCGGCTTGGCAGCAGTCTGCAACATTTTGGAATTCCTCGCTTGGGCAACAAAAAAGCCCGCCGGTTGGGCGGGCTTCGAAAGGGTCGGTTGGTGGTCCTAGATCACCAGCCGCGCCATCGCGCCGCCGCAAGCGAGTGCGCACGCCACCAGGCCAGGCTCTGGCTGATATTGGGAAGGTGGGTGCTGCCGTTCATGGCCTTAAGCATCCGAGCCACCGCCGGTCTTGTCAACCTGCCCGTTCGTCGGCGCCTCATTGCTCATGCTGCCGTTACCGGCCATATGGCGGCGATGAGCCTTCGCCCGCTCTTCGCGATCCTGATCGCCGTCGGTATGTTCCTGGCCCCGCTCGGCATTCGCAGCGGCGCGGCGATGGCAGGGGCGCCGTCAGATCACCAAGAGCAAATGGCGATGAGCGACCATTGCGACGAACCTCCGGCCAAGACCAAGCATGAAAAGTCAGGCGAAAGCGCCTGCTGCGTCGCAATGTGCATGGCAGTCGCTCCGGCCCCTACGGCCAAGCTGGAACCGCATTTCCTAACGGCGTCCGCCGACGTTCCGGGCCCTGACCAATTCAGCCGCAGTTTCCTCGCGGAGCTTCCGACGCCGCCTCCGCGACTGGCGTGAAATCGACCAATCCAATTCGATTTCACGGAGACCAAAATGAACAAGATTCTGACCGCGATTGCCCTGTCGATCGCTCTTCCCGCCGTTGCCCACGCGCAGGCCGCCCCTGCTCCAGCACCCGAAAAGAAGGACTGCTGCGAGAAGATGAAGGCGGAGGGCAAGGAATGCTGCTGCAAGGACATGGCCGGTAAGGAACATGCCGGGCACGACATGAAGCAGCATGACGGGCAGCCGTCGGCGCACGACGCGCACCAGCATTAATCACTGACGGGGACCGGTCGGCCGCGGCTGGCCGGCCCTCCTGTTCAGTTGGAGATTTCAACGTGAAAGCGAAATATTATTTCGCCGCCAGCGCGCTCGCGCTCGCGGTGCTGCCCGCCCCTGCGCTCGCCCAGCATATGGGGCATGACGCAATGCCCGCCGAACCGGCGCCGACGCCGGAGAAGCCGGCCGCCGACCATGCGCAGATGGACCATTCGAAGATGGATCACGCGCAAATGGAGGTGCCTTCGACGGAGCATGAAGGCCATGCCATGACCGGGGCGTTGGGCACCTATCCAATGACCCGCGAGGCATCCGGCACGGCCTGGCAGCCGGATGCCTCGGAACATAGCGGCCTGATGATCGGCGAAGGCGACTGGACCCTGATGGGCCATGGCGTCCTGAACCTGGTCTATGATCATCAGTCCAGCCGACGAGGAGACGACAAGCTGTTCGCGTCGGGAATGCTGATGGGCATGGCGCGGCGGCCGATCGGAAACGGCACGCTGCAACTGAAGGCGATGGTCAGTCCCGATCCGCTGATGGGCAAAAGCGGCTATCCGCTGCTGCTGGCGAGCGGCGAGACGGCCAACGGTACCGACCGGCTGATCGACCGGCAGCATCCGCATGATTTCTTCATGGAACTGTCGGCTTCCCTTTCGCAGAACATCGGGCCGAAGAGCAGTGTCTTCCTTTACGGCGGCCTTCCGGGCGAGCCGGCGTTCGGCCCGCCTGCCTTCATGCATCGCGAGGCGATCATGGATTCGCCGGAAGCGCCGATCAGCCACCATTGGCTGGATTCGACGCACATCAGCTTCGGCGTGCTGACCGCAGGCGTGGTGCTCGATCGCTTCAAGGTCGAGGTCAGCCGCTTCAACGGCCGCGAGCCCGACCAGCATCGCTGGAATATCGAGACGGGACCGCTGGATTCGACCTCAGTCCGCCTATCGTGGAACCCGACCGCCAATCTGTCGCTTCAAGGAAGCTGGGGCCATTTCGAGGATCCGGAACAGCTGGAGCCGGGGGTCGACCAGAAGCGCTGGTCGGCCAGTCTTCTCTATGCTCGCGAGATCGCGCCGGATTGGAAGCTGGCGGGCACGCTGGCCTGGGGACGCAAAACGATCAGCGATCATGGCGAACAGCTCAAGGACGACGCCTATGTCGCCGAAGCGTCGCTGAAGCATCGGCAGTGGACGATCTTCGGCCGGGGCGAGGTCACCGAGAACCGCGAACTGCTCGATATCGAGGAGCATGGCCCGGCCTTTCGGGTAGGCAAGGTTTCGCTCGGCGCGGTGCGGGATTTCCGGGTCGCCGAGCATCTCTCGTTCGGCGTCGGCGGACTGTTCGCCGTGAACTTCATTCCCGACGGGCTGGAACCGCTATATGGAGACAAGCATCCAATCGGGGCGATGGGCTTCCTGCGCTTGAAGGTGGAATGACGATGGCGACGGGTAAATCGAGACGGGCGGCCATGCGGCCGCTAACCGGCCTCCTCGCCTTGCTGGCAATGATCCTCCTTGGGGTTTCATCGCCAGCCGTCGCCCACGGCGATCACAAGAAGCATCCTCCGCAGGCCGAGGCTGTCCGTCATCCGGAGGCTTCGGCGATGCCGGCGGAGCCCGCGGAACCAATGGCCGCGATGGCGGAAGAGCATCATGAAGACCGGTCGAAAATGTCGACCGTCGATCGGCTGTTCGACTGGTTGGGCCGGCTCCATCCGGCCATCGTCCACTTTCCGGTGGCCTTTTTTCCTGCAGCGCTGTTCGCCGCGATCTTGGGAAGGAAGCGGCCGGCCTTCGTCGAGCCGGTCCGTTTCCTGGTGATCGCAGGCGGCATCGTCGCCCCGGTCGCGGCCGTGCTGGGGTGGCTCGACGCGGGATTCGATCCGGCCTCCGACGACTGGCTGCTCCAGACCCATCGCTGGCTAGGCAGCGGGTTGGCCATCGCGGCGTTGGTTTTGGGCTTATGGGCCTGGCGTCGGCCGGACCAGGCCCGCAGTCGGGGGATGCTGCTGGCCCTAACAGCCGTGACCGCCGCGATCGTCGTCCAGGGCTGGTACGGCGGCGAGATGGTTCACGGCGTGGACCATATGAGCTGGTGAACTTGGGGAATTAAGGGCTGGTGGAGCTGAGGGGAATCGAACCCCTGACCTCTGCAGTGCGATTGCAGCGCTCTCCCATCTGAGCTACAGCCCCGCGCCCTCGGCAGGAGCGCTCCATTAGCGGCGCTTTCCCCCTGTGGCAACGCCTTCCCCGCCTCCTTTTTCACTCCAGCGCTCCGCGCCTTCGTTTCGGCTTCGTCACCGGAACGCCGCCCCCGTGAAATCGTTTCGATTTGCAGGGCTTAGGAGCGGATGGGCTTGTGCCAAAAGGAGGAAATTCCATGGCTTATGACAGATATGACAGCCGTCGCGGCTGGCGCGAACCGCGCTCTCGCTTTTCCGGCGATTATGATCGCGGACACCGCTTCGACCGGGACGACGATCGCGGATTCTTCGAACGGGCCGGCGACGAGGTCGCCAGCTGGTTCGGCGACGAGGAAGCTCAGCGTCGCCGCCAAATGGACGCGCGCTACGATCGGCCCGACCGGTACGACGACGACCAGCGCCGCAGCTTCATGAGCGACGATGATTATTCGCGCTACGATCGCCAACCCCGCTTCCGCGACGAGGGCTATCGCAGGCCTTACACGGGTCGCAGCTTCGGCCGGCAAGGCGGGCATGACGACCGTTATCGTCCAATGGCCGGCAATTACAGCCTGAGCGGCAGCCGCGACTGGGACGAGGAGCGCCGCTTCACCGGCGTGGCCTCGACGTCCGGGTCGACCAACGACCCGCATTACAGCGAGTGGCGCCGCAGGCAGCTCGACGAGCTGGATCGTGATTATGACGATTATCGCCGCGAGAATCAGTCGCGCTTCGACAGCGACTTCTCATCCTGGCGCGATAGGCGGCAGGGCAAACGGCAGATGCTCGGGCAGGTCCGCGAACATATGGAAGTCGTCGGGTCGGATGAGCAGCCGGTCGGAAAGGTCGACTGCGTCAAGGGCGACCATATCGTCCTGACCAAGGGCGACAGCGACGATAACCGCCATCATTCGCTGAAATGCTCGCAAATCGACCGGATCGAGGGTGACCGCGTGATCCTCGACAAGCCGGCCGAGGAAGCGAAGCGCAAGTTGATGCGCGAAGACCGCGGTGCGATGTTCGGTCGCGACGAGGATCGCGAACGCGGCCCGCATATGCTGAACCGCAGCTTCTCGGGTACCTACTGACGAAGCCCATTCTCCTGCCTGGGAAGCCCCCGGCAGGTGATGGAGGGCCCGGTTGCCAAACCCCGGCGGCCGGGCCTTTCGTTTGCGCCGAGACCGGCCTAATCGGTCTTGAAACGCGACGCGAAGGAGAGACGGGATGGCGAAAGCCTGGCATCTGATGAGGCGGCCGAGCGGCATGCCGGTGATGGAGGATTTCGCGCTCAAGGAAGTCGCCGAAACCGGCCTCGATGAAGGCATGGTCCGGGTCGCCAACCGATGGCTTTCGGTCGATCCTTATATGCGCGGGCGGATGAACGATGTGAAAAGCTATGTCCCGCCGTTCGCGCTCGACGCTCCGATGGAAGGCGGCGCGGTTGGCGAAGTCACCGAAAGCCGCGTCCCCGAATTTTCGCCTGGCGATATGGTTCTCCACATGGGCGGCTGGCGCGACGAGGTGGTAGCCCCGGCATCGTCGCTCAACAAACTGCCCGCCATTCCCGGGGTCGAGCCGCAGGCGTTTCTCGGAAACCTCGGTCTGACCGGTGGGACGGCCTATTTCGGGCTGCTCGAAGCAGCGAGTGCCAAGGAAGGCGACATCGTCTTCGTCTCGGCCGCCGCGGGCGCCGTCGGCTCGGCGGTCGTCCAGATTGCCAAGGCGAAGGGAATGACAGTCATCGGTTCGGCCGGCGGAGCGGAAAAGTGCGACTTCGTGCGCTCGCTCGGCGCGGATGAGGTCATCGACTACAAAGCGGGGCCGGTGCTGAAGCAGCTTTCCGCGGCGGCGCCCAAGGGCATCGATGTCTATTTCGACAATGTCGGCGGCGACCATCTGGATGCCGCGCTGGCGCTGGCCCGACGGGATGCGCGCTTCGC
>CAMPIY010000078.1 GCA_946886645.1 uncultured Sphingomonas sp. | reverse complement strand
ACCCGCCCCGGCCCGTCGTCCGTTTCCCGGCCGGGACCAGCCGCGGGACGTGGGCGAGGCCATGCCTTCCCTCCGTGACGACTTGTCATGGAACGGAAGGAAAAACATGCCCGATTTGCCCATTTCAGAACCCCCCGCGATCGTCGTGACGGCCTCGCGCGCCGAAGAGGCGGCCGATCGCACGCCCGCCAGCGTGACTTTGATCGATGCCGAGAAGATCGAGCATCTCGGTATGCCGCTCGTGTCGGATTATCTGCGTCTTGTCCCTTCGGCGGCGATATCGACCAGCGGCACTGCCGGCTCCCAGACCCAGCTTCGCATCCGCGGTGCCGAAGCCAATCACACCTTGCTATTCGTCGACGGCATCCGCGCGAACGATCCGGCATCGGGCAACGAGCCCCGGTTCGAGCTGCTCAACGCCGACCTCGCGAGCCGCATCGAGGTCGTTCGTGGTCCGCAATCCGCCCTCTGGGGATCCGAAGCGGTTGGCGGGGTGGTCTCGGTCGAGGGAGCGGCTCCCGGCGCCGATTCCAGCCAGCTCTTCACGGAATATGGCAGCCATTCCACCTGGCGTGTCGCCGGCCGCACTTCATTGGGCGATCAGGATCGTGGCCTGTCGATGGGGCTCGCCGGCCAGGGAAGCAACGGTGTCGATGCCTTCTCCGGCGACGGGGACCGCGACGGCTATCGCAATCTGGCGGGACGAATCTCGGGACGTTACCGCCTGTCGCCGGATTTTCTCATCGGTGGTTCGGGATTTGCGATCCGCAGCCTCAGCGAATTCGACGGCTATGACCTCGATACCTTCCAGCATGACGACACGCTGGACGAAACCCACAATCGGCTGGCTGCTGGCAGGCTGTTCGCCGAGTGGGGAAAACGCGACCGCACCTATGCCGTGGCGTCGGCAAGCCTGCTGCGGTCCTCAAATCGGAACGAGCTCGACGACCTCTTCCTCAACCGGACTTCGGCCGGTCGCCGGACGCTGGCGATCGAAGCGGGAAGCCGCCTTGGCGGGCACCAGTTCATCGCCGCACTGGAGGGCGAACGCGAGAAGTTTGAAGCGCGCGATGACGCCTTTGGCGGTTTGACCAACCAGGATCGCGTAAGGCGCCATCACGCGCTGACCCTGGAATGGCGTGGAGCGAAAATGGGCCCACTGACGCCGGGCCTTGCAGTGCGCCGCGACATGTTTTCGACGTTCAAGGACGCGACCAGCGTGCGCGCATCGCTGCGTGCCGATATTAGTCCGGCATTCTCAATCGCAGCAAACTATGCCGAAGGCATCGCCCAGCCGACCTTCTTCGACCTCTACGGCTTCTTCCCGGGCTCCTATGTGGGCAATCCGTCCCTGAAGCCCGAACGGTCGCGCGGCTGGGAGGTTTCGGGCCGCTATTCACGGGGCTCCGTCTCCGGCTCGCTAACTTACTATCGACAGCGGCTGCGCGACGAGATCGTCGACAGTCCGGACTTCACCTCGACCGTCAATGCCAATGGCACCAGCAGGCGGCAGGGCGTGGAGTTCGAACTTGGTTGGGCGGTCTCGCCTGCCCTGCGCCTGTCCAGCACCTACGCCTATCTCGATGCGACCGAGCAAAAGGTCGCGGATGTCGAGCCGGAGCGCGAGCATCGCCGGCCTCGCCATAGCGGGTCATTGGCCGCCGACGGTAGCGCTGGCCGCTGGAGCTATGGCGCCGCCATCAGCTATGTCGGCAAGCACCGGGACCGCCGGGACAGCGCTCCCTACGAGCTGGTCGACCTCGCATCCTATTGGCTGGCCAGCGCACGGATCGCCTACCGCATCAGCGACATGATCGAAGCGCATGTCCGGGTCGCCAACGCCCTTGACGACCGTCACGAAGATTTGGTGGCCTATCGAACGGAAGGGAGGACGGTCCATGCTGGCCTTCGCCTTGCTTTCGGCCGCTAGCGCCGTCCGGGTCGCATCGCTGAACCTGTGCACCGACGAATATCTGCTGCTGCTCGCCCACCCTTCGGAGATTGCGAGCGTCAGCCGTTTGTCGCGAGACCCCGCCGACAGCTCGCTTTGGCGCATCGGCCAGCGATATCCCGGCAATCGCGGTGACCTCGAAAGCGCATTAAAAACGCGTCCTAATCTGTTGATTACTATGGGCGGTGGCGGCCGCTCGACATCGATGATTGCCGGGCGGATGGGGCTCAAAACGCTCGACCTGCCCTTTCCCGCGACCATCGATGACGTAGCGGCGAATATGGATCGGGTCGCGGCCGCGCTTGGCGATGCTTCGCGGGCTGAACCTTGGAAGCGGCGCCTGGCCAGGTTGCGGGCGACGCAGGGGCCCTCGCACGACGCCATCTTCCTCGGCAGCGGCGGGACCAGCGTCGGCCCCGGTTCGGTCGAAGCCGCGTGGATGCGCCTCGCCGGGCTGAAGCAACGGGCGCTGCCCGGTGGCCGCGCCAGCCTTGAGTTGCTGGCCACCCGTCCACCCGAGGTGCTGCTTCGCTCTACCTACCGCCGGTCGGAAAGGTCGCTCGGCCAGACTTGGCTTGACCATCCCCTGGCAAAGCCCAAACGGTCGATAATCATCACGGTCGATGGCCGCCCCTGGACTTGCGCCGGCCCACTGATGCCCGGCGAGGTCGAGCTCCTCAGGAGCAAGATGTGAGAGCGTCGCTTCTCCTCCTTTTCACTCTGGGCGTGGTGGCACACCTCCTGCTGCCGCTCGAACCGCTGCAAGAGGCGAGAGCGATCGATCCGGGCCTGGCCAGGCTGATTCTCGTGGAACTCCGCTTGCCGCGGACCTTGCTCGTGCTCGGCTATGGCGCGGTGCTGGGAATCAGCGGGGCCGCCCTGCAGGCGATCTTCGCCAACCCCCTCGCCTCGCCCGACATCAGCGGCGCTTCCAGCGGTGCCGCCCTTGGCGCGGTCATTGGCGGATATTGGCTGGGCTTCATGCAACCGTTGGCCCTGGCGGCTTGCGGCGCGGCGGGCGCCCTCGCGACGCTGGCCCTGCTCATCGCCCTTGCCGGCCGGAAAGCGGATACCACGACCCTGCTCCTCGCCGGCCTCGCCATTGCGCTCGCTGCTGGTGCCGGCACCAGCCTAGCGCTCGCCCTCGCTCCCTCTCCCTTTGCATTCTACGACGCCTACGACTGGCTGATGGGCAATTTCGCCGACCGAAGCCTCGGGCAGGCGGCCGCTGCCCTCATCCCCGCCACTCTGGCCAGCCTGTACATGCTTCGCCGCGCGCGGGCGCTCGACCTGATCGCGCTGGGGGAAGATGTCGGCGGCTCGCTCGGCCTCAAACCCCGGCGGCTGGCCATGGAAGTCATCTTCCTCTCCGCCATCGCCGTCGGCGCCTGCGTGTCCGTCGCGGGCGCAATCGGTTTCGTCGGCCTGGTCGCGCCGGTGCTGGGACGGCATTTCAGCCGCGGTCATCCCGGCCGCGCCATGATCCCCGCCGCGGTCATCGGCGCTGTCCTCCTGACCTTGGCGGACATGGTAGTCCGCGCCGTCCCGCTCGACCGGCCGATCCCGGTCGGGGTGATCACCGCCCTGTTCGGGACGCCGCTCTTCATTTGGCTGGTCGTGACCATGCGGCGGAGCGTGACGGCATGACGTCACTTGTCGCCCGCCAGCTCGCCATTCCGGGCCGCCTGCAAGCCACTGATTTGCTTGTGGAAACGGGCGAACTGGTAGCGCTCGTCGGCCCAAATGGCGGAGGAAAGACCAGCCTGCTCCGCGCCCTTTCCCGTATCGAAGGCGCCTCGGGCAGCGTTTCCATCGGAGGGCACGACCTCGACGCGGCGCCACTGACCCTCCGCCGCCAGCTGCTCTCCTTCCTCCCGGCTTCACGCGACGTCGCCTGGCCGATTGCCGCACGCGACGTGATCGCTCTCGGCCTCGACCGGCCCAACCCGGACCGCGTTTCGGAACTCATCGAGCTGATGGAGCTTGGTCCATTGGCGGATCGCCCGGTCAACCGCCTCTCGACCGGCGAACGGGCCCGGGTCCTGACCGCCCGGGCCCTCGCCTCAAATCCTACAGCGCTCTTGCTCGACGAGCCTCTTTCCAACCTCGACCCCTATTGGGTCCTGCGCATTCTCGCCATTTTGGAAACCGCCGCTCAATCCGGCCAGGCCGTACTCGTCGCCCTTCACGACCTCGGTCAACTCCATCATTTTGGCCGGGCGCTGTTGATTGCCGACGGCAGCATCCAAATAGACGAAGCGCCCGCCGACCTGATGGCCAGCGAGCGCTTCGGTGAGACATTCCGGATCCGCGAAGGTACCGACGGGGCTTGGGAAATCAGGCCGCCGGAGGGTCGGCAATCATCGCGGTGAAGTTGGCTTCCGCCGCCAGCTTGCCATCGACCGACGCCCGCCCCGCGAATTTGCACACGCTCGCCCGCTTCTGGACGAATTCGACATCGAGTTGAAGCAAGCAGCCTGGCTCGACGGGGGCACGGAACTTCGCCCCCTCGATCGCCATGAAATAAACCAGCTTGCCGCTGTTCGCGAGGCCGAGGCTCTCGACGGCGAGCACGCCCGCCGCCTGGGCGAGCGCCTCGACGATCAGCACGCCGGGCATGATGGGCCGCCCGGGGAAATGCCCCTGAAAGAAGCCCTCGTTCATGCTCACCGCCTTGATCGCGGTGATGGAATGGTCGGGAATGATGCTCTCGACCCGGTCCACCAGCAGCATCGGGTAACGATGCGGCAGCGCCGCCATCACCTGCCGGATATCCAGCGGGCCGATGGCGGCGCCAATAGTGTCTTCGCTCATCGACCCTGCGGCTGGGCGGCCTGGGCCGGCGCCGTCGTCGCGATGCTGGTCAGGGTGCGATTCAGCTCCGCGGTAACGTCGGCGGTGACGTCGAGCGAAGGCGAGAAGCGCGCCGTCTGGGTTGCATCGAGAACGAGGTTGGCCCGGCGGCGAGTCTGGACCGCCTCGATCGCCGGCGCGATCCGCGTGCGGATCTGCTGGAGCACGTAGGCGCGGTTGCGTTCGAACGTCTGCGCGCGGGTCTCGAGCTGCTGCTCGGCCTGATTCTGCTTGGTCTGGAACGCCGTGATTCGCGCCTGGAGGGCGGCGTCAGGCTGCTTGCCCTTGAGGGCATCGATCGCGGTCTGAAGCTGCTGCTGCTCGGTCTGCAGCGGCGTGCCCAGCTGCTGGCGAAGCGTCTGCAGCGACTGGCCTTGCTGGGTCAGCTGGGCCAGCGCCGTCTTGCACGCGTTGCATTCGGTGCCAGCCTTGTTGCTGTCGACCACGATGATGACGGGAGCCGGCACGTTCTGGGCCGATGCCACCTGGGGCAGCACGGCGGCGGCAAGAGCCGCGATAGCAAATTTCTTCATTAGAATTGGGTTCCTACGTTGAATGAAAACAGTTTCGTGTCGTCGCCTTCCTGCGTGAGGAGGGCCTTGGCAATATCGATCCTCAACGGGCCGAACGGCGAAACCCAGTTCACGCCGACGCCCACGGAAAGGCGCGGCTTGATGGAGTTTCCGACGAATTCCTCCTTGAAGCCCGGAATACGTGTGTAGCCTGTAGCCGGGCATTCCAGCACCTCGCCAGGACCGTCGCCAATCTCCAGGAATGGATCGTCCGTCGATGCCGGTGCGCAAACGCCGACCCGGTCGGTCAGCGTCGGGGTCTTCAAACCCCAGACAGAGCCGACATCAATGAAGGCCGACGGACGAAGGCCCGCGCTCTTCAGGCTCGATGGCGTTGGGAACTCGAGCTCGATCCTGCCCATGTAATAGGCGCGGCCTCCAAGCGAATCGCTGACGACATTCTTGCTGTTGCGATCGAGATTCCCGTCGCTGTCATAGGGGATTCGGCGAACGCGCGGACCGATGCCGCGAATGTCGAAACCGCGCATCTGCGGACCGAAGAAGCGATCGTTCAGCCTGATGGCGTCGCGGCCGGGTCCGGGAGAGCCTTGAAGGGCGTGGATATACCCCCCCTCTGCGTGGGCAGACAGGATGAACGATTTCGGAAGCCTGAAATATTTCGTCGCATCGAATCGCGTCCGGAGATACCTCGTGTCGCCGCCCAGTCCCGCGAAATCCTGGTTGAACACCAGCCGCTGACCCCGGGTGGCGCGGACGCCGTTGGTGTTGTCGAATGCGACCGTATAGCCGAGCGAGGACGTGATCCGGCTGCCGATTTCGTCGCACAGATAGCGGCCCGCGCGATTGGGATCGCACTCCAAGCCCTTCGGCCCGCTTCCGTCGGGATCGATGAAAAAGGTGTTCTTGTCGAGCGTGATGTGGTCGAAAACCAGCGAATAGCGCGTTCCGAACGTAATATATTCGGTGACGGGGAAGCCCAGCCTGACCGCGCCGCCGGTCGAGGTCTGCCCGTATGAGCGATTGCGTTCATCGCCGACGAAGTTGAAGCTGTTATAGTCGCGCCGATAGAGTTCGCCGCCCAGCAGGATGTTCTTGTCGAACAGATAGGGTTCGACGAAGCCCAATGAAATCGACTTCGAATAGCGCGAATAGTTCACGCCGGCCGAGAGCTGCTGCCCCTTGCCCATGAAATTGCGCTGGGCAATCGACGCGGCGATCACGAACCGCTCGAGGCTCGAATAGCCGGCAGAGAGCTGGAGTTCGCCGGTCGACTTTTCCTCGACATCGACATTCAGGACAACGCGATCGCTCGAGGAGCCTTGCTCCTGCTTGATCTCCAGATTGTCCTGGAAGAAGCCGAGGCTTTGAAGCCTGTCCTGGCTGCGTTTCACCTTGAAGGAATTGAAGGCGTCGCCTTCGTTGATCCGGAATTCGCGCCGAACGACCTTGTCGCGGGTGACCGTATTGCCCTGGATATTGATCCGCTCGACATACACCCGCGGCGATTCCCCAACCCGGAAGGTGATGTTCATCAGCTTCTGTTCGGCGTCACGCTCGAATGACGGCGAGACGTCCGCGAATGCATAGCCCTTCGCCCCAGCCACTTCATTGAGGCCCGTCACCGTGTCCTCGACGAGCTTGGCGTTGAACCAACTGCCGGGCTTGATCCCGACCAGCGACTTCACCGTCTCGGCGCTGAAATCGCGAAGCTCGCTCTCGGCCTCTACGGTGCCGAATTTATACCGCGGCCCCTCTTCCACCACATAGGTGATGATGAAATCCTCGCGGTCGGGCGTCAGTTCGGCGAGCGCCGATACCACCCGGAAATCCGCATATCCCTCTGTCAGGTAGAATGCGCGAAGCTTTTGCTGGTCGGCGGCCAGGCGATCGGGGTCGTAGCTGTCGTTCTGCTTCAGAAAGCTCAGCAAGCCGCCAGCCTGCCGCGTGTACATTTCCTTGCGCAGCCGCCCGTCGGAATATTCTTCGTTGCCGATGATGTTGATCGCGCGGACCTTCGACTTGTCGCCTTCGGTGATCTCGAAGACCAAATCGACGCGATTCTGGTCCAGCTGGACGATTTTCGGCTCGACCACAGCGGCAAAGCGGCCCTGGCGGCGGTAAAGCTCGATAATCCGGTCCACATCCGCGCGAGCCTTCGATCGGGTGAAGATCTGGCGCGGCGCCAGCTTGATTTCCGGCGTAATCTTGTCCGATTTGATCCGCTTGTTGCCTTCCAGCACGATGCGGTTGATGACCGGATTTTCACGGACCGTGATGACCAGATTGCCGGTCTCGGCCCCCGTGATCACGACGTCGGCGAACAATTCGGTGGCGTACAGGTCCTTCAGGGCCTGGTCGAGCGTCTCGGCGGTATATTCCTGGCCGGGGACGAGATTCGCATAGGAACGCACGGTCTCCGGTTCGAGACGCTCCGCGCCGACGACCCGGAGCGATCGGATGACGCCGGCCGACGGAGCAGGCGCAAGCACCGGCGCCGTGACAGGCTGGGCCGCTTCGGGAGCCGGTTGCGGTGCTGCAGGCGTATCCTGGGCGAGGACTGGCGCGGACCAGCCGCCGAGAATGGTACCGGCCAGAAGCAAGCCGCCCATACGCTTGGTCAATACCGAGTTGCTGAAAATCACGCGTTCCCCGCCTAATGTTGCTGGGCGGCGCCGGGTTGACTGGCGACGCCGCGAATGAAGCCTAGCCCTGCCCCAACCATTCTATCCAATCAAGCGCCCAAGTCGTTCAAACAGGC
>CAMPIY010000077.1 GCA_946886645.1 uncultured Sphingomonas sp. | reverse complement strand
GCCAGCATGACCTGGCCGACGATCTCGCCCGGCTCCAGGTTGCGGACCAGCTTCATCGTGCCGGTGTGGCAGAAGCGGCAGTTGAGCGTGCAGCCGACCTGGCTCGACACGCACAGCGTCCCGCGGTCCGCGTCGGGGATGAACACCATTTCGAAATCATGGCCGTCGTGGGTGCGGAGCAGCCATTTGCGGGTGCCGTCGTTCGACACCTGCGCCTCGACCACTTCCGGCCGGGTGATGGCGAAGCGCTCGATCAGCCACGGCTGCTGCGCCTTGGCGATGTCGGTCATCGCCGAAAAGTCGCTGACTCCGCGATTATAGACCCAGTGCCAGATCTGCTTGGCGCGAAGCTTGGCCTGCTTCGGCTCCAGTCCCGCCTCCTCCAGCGCGTCGCGAATGGCTTCGCGCGGCAGGCCGATCAGCTCGACCTTGCCGTCGGCACGCGGAACGGCCGCGCGCGGAACGGGCACGGGGTCGACGGGGCCGGGAATCGGCATCAGGGAAGTATCGGCGCTCATGGCAGGCGCGCGCCAATAGTAGAAAATTCAACGATTTGCCAGCCTCGCCGCGCAGGCCGCCGCGGCGTCGATCGCCAGCGGGGCTCCGTCCAGGCTGTAATAATCGCGGATGCGCCCGCCGCCGGGCGAACGCGCCTCGACCTTCATCCCGCTATTGCTCCGCATCGCCGCGATGATCGCCGCCTCCTGCGCCGGCCCCCGGCTCCATGCCCGGTCACCCCGGCTCATCAGCAGGAAGGGCGTTTCGCCGATGGTCAGGATGACGCTGTCGCCCGGGCGGGGAATCCGGCTCAGCAGGACGCTGAACTGTCCGTGGCGCGGGCCCCCGGCGTCGAACGACAGGCTGGCGCGCGCCGGCGGACGCCCCTTCGCCGGCCGCCGCAGGGATCTGGACGCCGCCTCGCAGGTCCTTGCCGTGCTGAGCGCGGCCCATTGCCCGCGCGCGGCGACGACCTGCGGGGCCGCCCCGGCCGGCGTGGCGAGGCTCAGAACCAGAAAATATAATGATGCCGGCGGAACCACCATGTCGCCAGGATTAGGCCCGCGGCGATGGCAATGCCATAGGGCACGCCGCCCCGGCGCCGGAGGAATTCGAAGCGCTCCAGCGTCCGGTCCGACCAGTCGAACTTGCGGGCGAATAGGATGAGGATTGTCTCGATCCCGCCCGCGATCGCCACGGCCACCAGCATTTTCCAGCCGGCCGAGAAATTGCACCACAGCGCCCCCGCGGCCAGCAGCTTGACGTCTCCGCCGCCCATCCAGTTGCGGCTGAACACGAAGGTTCCGGCGACCAGCATCGCGGCGAACAGCACCAGATTCTGCCACAGCCCGACGATCGGCCCGTCGAGCGCCACGGCAACGAACGCGCCCACGGCGATGGCGCCGCTGACCCAGTTGCTGATCCTCATCTTCCAGCCGTCCTGAAGGGCCGCGATGACAAGCAATATGTAGAGCAGCCCGGCGAGCCAGGCCGGTGCCGACGAAAGAAGATTCATTTGTGACTACCCAATGCCGCCAGATTTTCCGCCGCGCGGTCATACCAGCGGCTTTTGAGCTCGATCGCCTGGGCGAAGGCCGCCTCGGCCCGCTTCGCCTGTCCGGCCGCCGCGGCGACCACGCCCGCGTCGTTGAGCCGGGCGGCGAAAGCCTCGTCGCTTTCGCCCGCCATGCGCTGCGGCAGGTCGGCCGCGACCGCAGCCCGCGCAAGCTCCAGATTATTGGCGAGACGCGGAAGCCTGGGGTTCAGCACGGCCGCCTTCTCGAACTGCGCCGCCGCCTCGCCCCAGCGCCCGCGAAGCATCAGCGACCAACCGAGGTTGTTGGGCACTTCGGCCCGGGCCGGATCGATCTGCCCGGCCCTCGCATAAGCCGCGTCGGCCTCGTCCCAGCGGCCCTGCCGGTCGGCGGCTACGCCCCGCGCGTTCCAGCTTCGCCAGCCCGCGCCCGGCGCCCGCGTCGCCCGGTCGAGCAACGCCGTCGCCTCGCCATTGCGTCCCAACCGAAGGGCAGCGATTCCGCCACGCTCCAGCAGCAGCGCTTCGCCAGGATGCGCGATCAACAGCGCCTTGTAGAGCCCATAGGCCTGCTCATTCTCGCCGCGAGCCAGGGCCAGGTCGGCGAGAAGCCGGTCGACCGGCTCGCCCTTCACTCCGGCGGCGACGGCGGCCGACAGCATCGCTTTGGCCTGGTCCAGCCGCCCCGCGGCGATCGCCCGGCCGGCTTCGGCCAACGACAATTGCGCGGCCGGTTCGGCGGCTGGCGCGGGTGCGGGGACGGGATCGGCCAGCGCGAGCGCCAGCGCGAGGCTGACGATCATGCGTTGATCGGGCGAAGCGCCCGGTCGCGCGCGGCGTCGCGGCCGAGCAACACGACCACGCCGTCCCTGGCGCCAGGCTGCCGCTCTAGCGCGAATCCGAACTGGGCGGCGAGCCGCTCCGCCCGGCGCTGTTCGGACGGCGCATAGAGGATCGCGCTTTGCCGCCGGGTCGCCGGGGCGTCTCCGATCCTCGCTCCGGCGAATCCGCGCATCGACAGATAGGCCCTCGTCCGCGCCGCCAGCCCCTGCACCCGCGCGGCGTTCAGCAGGGTCACCGGGGGCCGCGCCTTCTTCTCGAACTGGATGGTGGTGCTGGTCGCGGTCCGCGTCACGGTCGTCGCCTCCCAGCGAGGTTCGGACCGTGTGATGAGCGCGACTTCGCCCATCGACAATCGCTCGAGACGAATCGGGGCGGTTGAATGCTCAACCGCCACCGGCGCGGAGCGCGGCGGCGCGAGGGCGACCGTCACGCTGGGCGCCGGTGGCGGCGGCAGCACGGGCACCGAACCAGGCGCCTCGCGCGCCGCCTCGGGGGCGACGACACGCGTTGCGAGCTCGGACTTCACCCGCGCGGCTTCGTCACGCTTTCCCTGGAGCTCCAGGGACTGGGCGAATAGCGCAAAAATATCGGTGTCGGCGGGACGAACCGCCAACGCCATTTCATAATGGCGGCGCGACAGGTCGAAACGGCCCATCTTGTCATAGCAAACGGCGATTCCCATCATCGCGTCGACGCTCTTCGGGTCCTCGCGAAGCGCCTTGCGATAGGCTTCGAGCGCCAGCGCGACATTGCCGAGCGCGAGCTGGGAATGGCCTTCGGCGACGCGGAAGCTGACCGGCTGCTGGCCGGCCGCCAGCGGCCCCTTGATCGCCCGGACGTTGAGGTCGGCGCTGCTGCACGAAACCGTGCCGATCGCGGCCGCGATGCCCAGCAATAGATGGTTGCCCCTCATCACGTCACCCCCCTGCCATGGCCGGAATAACCACACGCATCGTACGGATCACCGCCGGGAGCATCAGCACGCCGATCATCACCGGCAACATGCAAGTCACCAGCGGGATCGACAGCAGCACCGGCAGTCGATGCGCTTTCTCCTCGGCGCGCATCCGGCGCTTCTCCCGCATTTCCGATGCATAGGTGCGAAGCGTCTGCGCGACCGAAGAGCCGAGCTTGTGCGACTGGATCAGCAGGGTCGCGAAGGCCCGAATTTCGTCCGCCCCGGCGCGATCGGCCATGCGGCGGAGTGCATCTTCCTGGCTCCGTCCGGCGCGAAGCTCCAGCACCACCGTGCCCAGTTGTTCGGCAAGCAGCGGGTGCGAACGGGTCATTTCCATGCCGACCCGGCTGAACGCCGCTTCCAGCCCGAGCCCGGCCTCGACGCACACCAGCATCAGGTCGAGCGCGTCGGGGAAGCCGTTGATGATTTCCCGCTGGCGCCGGGCGGCACGGGCGCGGACCCACAGGCTTGGGAAATAAAGCCCCGCCATCGCGGCGATCATGCCGACGAAATAAAGCTTCAGCGGCGACGGCCGGTTGCCACTGATCCACAACAGCACGAAAATCCCGATGGGCAGGCCGATGACCAATCCGAGGCGTATCAGCGAATAGGCGCGCGGCGCATAATCCTGCTTGTAGCCGGCCGCGACCAGCCGGCTGCGGAGCGTCGCATCCTTGCTGTCCACCAGGGGGATGCCGGCCTTTTCGATCGCGGTAACCAGCGCCACCCAGGCGCCGCGCGCGTCATGCGTTCGGAGCCCTTCGACCGGGCTGCCGGAATCGCCTTCGCCGGCGGCCGGCCCGCCGCTGATCAGGCGGTCGCGAACCTGCCGTCGTTCACCCAGAGCGACCGTGATGCCATAGGCCACCCCCGCCACCGCGACGAACAGCAGCAGCAGCATCGCGATCCGGGCAGCGTCGTTGGCAAGGAACTCGTTCATCGCCCTACACCTTCAAATCGATCATTCGGCGGATCGCGTAAAATCCGATGCCGTACAGGATGATCAGGAACGCGTAGCCCGGCACGAACGCGGGATCGTCGGCCACATCGAGGTAGAAGCCGGGGCTGCTGATGAACAGCAAGGTGAACGCCACCACCGGAAGCGCGGTCAGCATCGTCGCGGTCATGCGGCCTTCGCTCGACAGCGCGCGGACCTTGAGCATCATCGACGCCCGCTCACGGATTACGCGGCTCAGATTCTCCAAGATTTCCGCCAGATTGCCGCCGGTCTCGCTCTGCACCGACAGGCTGACGACGAACATCCGCATATCGTCGAGGTCCCAGCGGTCGGCCATCGCGGTCAGCGCGTCACGCAGATCGGCGCCATAGGTCACCTCGTCGACAACGATTCCGAACTGGCTTCCGATCGGGTCGGGCATCTCGACCGTCAGCAGGTCGAGCGCGGAGGCGATCGGGTGTCCGGCGCGAAGGCCGCGGACGAACACGTCGAGCGCGACAGGGAACTGGTCCTGCATCTTCTTGCGCATCCGCGCCGCCTTCGCCTGGAAATAGAGCATCGGAATCCCCGCTCCGGCGAGGAGTGCAAAGGTGGCGATGAGGAGCAGCCGCCCGGCGCCGATCGGCACGCCGGTCACGGCCATGAACAGGATGATGGCCAGGAACAACAGGACCGGCGCGACCAGCAGGGCCAGCATCAGCCTGCCCGTCTCCATCGTCACGCCTGCCGCCATCAGCATCTTTTCGAGCGACGCGGCGGGTCCGGCCACGAACGCCGGCAGCCCTTCCGGAACGCTGCTCGACCGGCGGCGCAGCATCGCCATCGCCTCGCTGCGCGACGCGCCCCGGCCGATCATCTCGAGCCGCTGGTTGATCGCCTGGCCTTCCATCCGGCGGCCGACGATCGCCGAAACGAACCGCTCGACCGCGAACACCACGGCCGCGAAGACCAGGATCAGGGCAAGGGTTTTCAGCCAGGTTTCGCTCATCCCTCGAAATTCCTGTCCGGGCGGAAAAGATCGGGCGCCAGGCTGACGCCATGGGCCATGACCTGGTCGAGGAACCGCGGCCGGATGCCGGTCGCCTCGAAGCGGCCCTGCACCATTCCATCCGATCCGACGCCGGTCTGCCGGTAGCGGAAGATTTCCTGCATGGTGATCACATCGCCTTCCATGCCGCTGAGCTCGGACAGGCTGATCAGCCTGCGCCGGCCGTCCGACAGGCGCGCCACCTGCACGACAACGTGGATGGCGGAGGAGATTTGCGCGCGGGCCGAGCGCGGCGGGACATCGATCCCGCTCATCCCGATCATCTGTTCGACGCGCGACAAGGCATCGCGCGGGCTGTTGGCGTGGACAGTGGTCATCGATCCGTCGTGGCCGGTGTTCATCGCCTGAAGCATGTCGAACGCCTCACCGGCGCGGACCTCGCCGACGATGATCCGGTCGGGCCTCATGCGCAGCGAGTTCTTGACCAGGTCACGCTGGGCGATCTCGCCCCTGCCCTCGATGTTCGCCGGCCGGGTCTCCAGCCTGGCGACATGTTCCTGCTGAAGCTGGAGCTCGGCCGAATCCTCGATCGTCACGATCCGCTCGCGGTTGTCGATGAAGGCCGACATGGCGTTGAGCATGGTCGTCTTGCCCGAGCCCGTGCCGCCCGAAATCAGCACGTTGAGCCGGGCCGCGACCACCGCTTTCATGACTTCCGCGACCTGTGCCGGCACGGACCCGATCTCGACCAGCCGCGCCAGGCTGATCGGGGTCTTGGCGAATTTGCGGATGGACAGCAGCGACCCGTCAAGCGCCAGCGGCGGAACGACCGCGTTGACGCGGCTTCCGTCGGCCAGGCGGGCGTCGACCATCGGCGAGCTTTCGTCGACCCGCCGTCCGACCGCCGACACGATCTTCTGGATGATGCGTAGCAGGTGCCGCTCGTCCTTGAACCGGACCGCCGACTGTTCGAGCACGCCGTAGCGCTCCACGAACACATTGTCGTAGCCATTGACCAGGATGTCAGTGATCGTCGCGTCCTTGAGCAAGGGCTCGATCGGCCCCAGGCCGAGCAGTTCGTCGAGCACGTCGTCGACCAGCTGTTTGCGCTCGGCATGGTTGAGCGCGTGGCGCTGCTTGTCGAGCTCCTCGAGGACGATGTCGCCGACCTCTTCCTCGATCTGCGCGCGCGACATTTTCTCGAGCGCCGAGAGGTTGATGAGGCCGAGCAGCCGCTGGTGAAGCTCGACCTTCAGGTCGGTGTGAAGCTCATTGGTGGCAAAGGCGCCGGCGTCGCCGACGGTCATCAGCCGCCGGTCCTGCTCCGTGCGCTCGGCCACCTCTTCGGGCGAGGCTTCGTCCTTGGGTTTGCGGATCTGCCACATGATCAGTGCTCCAGCCCGAGAGCCAAGGCGAGGCCCTTGTCCAATGCCTGAATGTCCCGGGAGAGCGCGGACTTGCGGCGCACTTCCTCGATCGGCACGCCGCGGTCGATCGCCTGGGTCATGGTGTCATGGTCGTTCGAAACGGTGAAGGCGACCGGACGGCGCAGCACGCGCTCGGCGTCGTCGGTGTCGAGCGTCTTGAACAAGCCCTTCTCGACCCGGTTGAGAACGATCCGGACGTCGAGGTTATTCAAATCCTGCGAATCCATAAGGTCGAGCTGGCGCCGCGCGCGGTGCAGGCTGGGCACCCGAAGCTCGCTGATCATCAGCACCAGGTCGGACCGGGCGAGAAGCGACAGCGACCAGTTGGTCCAGTTCATCGGAAGGTCGACGAACACGGTCCCATATTCCGCGGTCGCAAGATCGATGATCGCCATGACCTGGTCGCTGGTCACCGATTCCAGCGGCATGATTTCCTTCGGAGCCGACACGACGTGCAGCCCGCTGGGATGCAGCGCGGCGACCGACCTCAGCAGGTCGGCGTCCAGCCGCTTGCCGGCCGCGACCAGGTCGCTGAACGACAGCCTGGGCTGAAGGCCGAGCTGGAACGCGGCATCGCCGAACTGGACGTCGAGGTCGATCAGGCAGGCTTCGCGGCCCGCCGCCCCTTCTCCAGCAGCGAAGCGCGTTGCCAGCTGGCCGAGCAGGGCGGTCGCCCCAACACCGCCCTCGCTCTTGATCATGGTGACGACTTTTTGATGGCCGGCCCGCGCACGCGGCCCCTGCGCCGCCATCATCCGGCGGATCGGGTCGAGCGCGGTTTCCAGCTCCGCCGGGTCGAGCGGCAGCGGCACGACATCGTGCGCGCCGGCGCGGACCAGCTTGCGGACGAACGCCAGCGGCGGCTCGTAGGCCGCGGCGATTAGCGGGATATTGCCCTTCGCCAACTGCTCGAACCGCGCAACCGAGTCCGGATTGTCGCAATTGACCTGGATGACCGCGGCGGCCGCGCCCGCAAGCACGGACGGGTCGACCGGCTGGACCGGATCGGCGATGACCAGTTCGAGCGGGAAGCCGGCGGCCTTGGCCCCGACCAGCTCGCTCGCCTCGCCTTCGACTCCGGCGAGGAGCAGCCGCACGGGAGCGGGGCCGGTATCGGCGTTCCACCCGGTGGGTCGGTCGGGATTATGCACACTCATCACTCTTTACCTCAATTCGAAGTCCAGGGCCGGCAACCGGCTTCCCGTGCGATTTCATCGTCTTGCACGGCGATCATGCGGGATGCGCGGCGGCTGCGCCACGCCGGAGCCGCGGCTGTCGCGAATGGGGACGCATCGGAAAAGCGAATATGCTGGTGATTTGACATTTGCGCCTTTCCTAGTTCGAGCTTCCGCAGTCGCCGGTGGTCGAGCATTCGCCGTCCTCAAGCGTCAG
>CAMPIY010000076.1 GCA_946886645.1 uncultured Sphingomonas sp. | reverse complement strand
TCATGATTGAACAGAAAATTCCAGAATGCAACAGTTTTGGAATTGTCCTTGCACGCGCTAAGGGTGGCGTCTAGCTATCGGGCGACTGTGACAGAGCGGAGACGGCCGAAATGTGGGTTGGGGTCAGACTTGCCGGGATCGCCGGAATTGCCTGTTTCTCGAGCGGAATTGCGGCGCAGGATGCGCCTTCCGTTCCATCGGTCGAAGCATCGAGCACGGCACCAACGCAGCAAGGCGGCGCCAATCGCGCGGTCGTGGTGATTGACGGGCAGGGCGCCGCGATCGTCGGCACGGCGGAGCTCGCGGGACTGGAAATCTACAACGACTCCGGACAGCGCATCGGCTCGGCGCCCGCCGGCGAGGCGGTTGGGGTCGATGTCCGATATGGGGCTCTGGCCGGCCTCGGGTCCGCCGCCCCGATGATTCTCGCGGCCGATGCGACCCGCAATAGCCTGCGCTTCTATCGATTTGCGGCCGGAGCGATTGCCGAGATCAGCGCGCGGCCCGTTCCTGTCGGAATCGCGCTTGAAGGAGCTTGCCTGTATCGAAGCAGCCAGGACGGATCGCTTTACGCCTTCGCGCTGGGCGATGGGGGCGAGATCGACCAATATCTGTTGTTTGAACCGACCGCCGGCCGCGTCGACGCGAAATTGATGCGCCGGTTGCACGTTGCATCCACCGTCGAGCATTGCGTCGCCGACGATTCCACCGGCCAGCTTTATGTGTCCGAGCAGGGCGTAGGTATCTGGCGCTTCGATGCCGAGCCGGAAACCGAGGTCCTGCCCGTGCTTGTCGACGCCGTCCGGCTTGGAAAGATCACGGAAGAGGTCGGTGGTCTTGCGCTCTATAATGGCGGAGAGGGCGCGCGGTGGCTGATCGCCTCCAACGCCTCGGCGGGCCAGCTCTTCGTCTACGACCATTCCAGGGACGACGCCTTTGCCGGGGCCCTGTCGATAACATCCGCGGGCCAAGCCGTCGGCGAGCCCGGGGGCCTGTTCGCGACCAGTTCGGCGATCGGGGCCGACAAGGGAGCCATTATTGTCGGCGACGAGGATGCGTCGAATTACAAAATCATATCCTTCGGAAAGATTGCGTCGGCGCTCGGCATCAATGCCGGATCGCCGCAGCCGCTGACGGTGGCTGTCTCGCCAACTTTCCCGATCGTCCACCCGACGGTCGAAACCGATCCAGTCGCCAGCGGAGCGGACGCCGCGGACGATCCGGCGATCTGGGCAAATGCGGCCAATCCGGCGGCCAGCTGGGTCATTGGAACGGACAAGCAAGGCGGGCTTCATGTCTACGACATGAAGGGAAAATCCCGTTACTTCGCCGCCGACGGGAAAATGAACAATGTCGACCTGCGATCGGGTTACCGCCTGGGCGGGCGCGACATCGTCCTGGTGACGGCCAGCGACCGAACCCACAAGTCGATCGCCATCTATTCGCTCGACACGGCCAGCGGGCAGCTTTCAAATATCGCCGACGGAGTGCAGCCGACGGGGCTTTCGGACCCTTACGGACAATGCATGTACCGAAGCAAAAGCGGCCGCACCTACGTCTTCATCAGCGACCCCGACGGCCTCGTCCGCCAGTGGGAACTGCTCTCCACGCGTGCCGGGAAGGTTCGCGCGCGGCAGGTTCGCGATATCAAGTTCGGCAGCCAGACCGAAGGTTGCGTCGTCGACGATGAGGCAGGCATCCTTTATGTCGCGGAGGAGGATGTCGGACTCTGGCGCGTGACGGCGGATCCGGTGAAAAGCGCTGTCCCCACCAGTGTCGACAAGGTCGCTGACAACAAGAAGCTCAAGGACGACATGGAAGGCGTTGGGCTCTACGACCTCGGCGGCGGGCGCGGCTACCTGATCGTGTCGAGCCAGGGCAACAATAGCTATGCCGTCTACCGGCGCGAAGGCGACAATGCCTACCTCGGCTCCTTTTCCGTCATCGCCGATCCGGCCAAGGGCATCGACGGCGTCTCCGAAACCGACGGCCTGGACGTTTCCAGCGCAAACCTCGGCCCAGGCTTCGAACATGGGGCGATGATCGCCCAGGATGGGCGAAACATGCTTCCGGTAGAGAACCAGAATTTCAAGTTCGTACCATGGTCGACGATCGCCAAGACGCTTAACCTGGAGGTAAGGCGCTGACGCGAAGCGCCGGGCCCTTGAGCCAACCCACGCCTCCACCTAAGCCTCGACCATGGCCGATGCCGCGAAGCAGGCTCGCGAGGAGCGCAATGCCGGTCTGCTGCTGATCGCGGCGGCGATCGCCGCAATGGTCGCCGCCAATTCTCCCTGGGCCGGCCAATGGCATCACATGATCGAGCGGCCCCTGGGCCTCACCTTGCCGCGCGTCGGCCAGCTGACGCCGCATTTATTCGTCGCCGACGGGCTAATGGCGATCTTCTTCCTGCTCGTCGGACTGGAAGTGAAGCGCGAATGGTATGAGGGGCGGCTCGCCACCCCCGCGGAGCGCCGGCTGCCGATCGTCGCGGCCGTGGCGGGAATGGCCGTCCCCGCGCTGATTTACGTCGCGGTCGTGGGCGCCGATCCGGCCTTCGTCCACGGCTGGGCGATCCCCGCCGCGACGGACATCGCTTTCGCCATCGGCGTGCTCGCGATCCTCGGCCGCCACGCGCCTCCGTCGATCAAGCTGCTGCTGGTCACCATCGCCATCGTCGACGACATCGGCGCGGTGCTGGTGATCGCCCTTTTCTATACGAGCGACCTCAACATCCCTGCGCTTGTCGCGGCGCTGGTCCTGGCGGCAGCCATGTTGGCGCTCGGTCGGTTCGGAGTGCGGCGGCTATGGCCCTACATCGCCGGATTCGCGCTGATGTGGGTGCTGATGCTGGCCAGCGGGGTGCACGCAACCATCGCTGGAGTCCTTGCCGCGCTGACCATCCCGCTCGGCGATGAAAGCCGGTCGCCGCTCAAGCGGCTGGAACATGCGATCCATCCCTGGGTGATGTTCCTGATCGTTCCCATTTTCGGGCTGGTATCCGCGGGCGTGCATCTTACCGGCGGCATGACCGCCCTGACCGACCCGGTTCCACTTGCCGTCCTCCTCGGCCTGTTCCTCGGCAAGCAGATCGGGATTTTCGGTGCCGTCGCATTATCCGTCCGGACAGGAATCGCATCGAAGCCCGAAGGTGCAAGCTGGATGCAGCTTTACGGCGCGGCAATCCTTTGCGGGATCGGCTTCACGATGAGCCTGTTCATCGGCGCATTGGCCTTTCCCGGCGACCAGCTCCGCGTGGACGAAGCCAAGCTAGGCACGCTGGCGGGCTCGCTGTTGTCGGCCATTGCCGGATACGCGGTCCTGCGGCTGGCACGGCCGATCGAACCGGACGCGGACGACATCGACGAGGCCGGCGAGATCTTCGCCGCCGACCAGCACGATTAGCCGAGGTTGACGCGAACCGTCGCGGTGCCGATGAACGGCGGAGCCCAAACGCAAAGGCCTTTTTGATGAAGCATCTCTTCGCCGCCGCGCTGCTCGCCGTATCCGTCGCCGGCTGTGGCCGCCAGGCGCCCAAGCCCGATGAGCGGGTCGACGCGATCGCGCGCGATTATGTCCTGCTCAGCCTGGAGATTGGCGAGAAGGAGGAAGGCTATATCGACGCCTATTACGGGCCGTCCGATTTGCAGGAGCGCGCGACGGCCGAGGCGGCCAAACTCTCGCTGCCCGAACTGGCGAAGCGCACGAAGGATTTGCAGGCCCGCGTCGCCGCCGTCCCCGCGGAGGGCGATTCGCTCGACGCCCGCCGCGTCCGCTTCCTCGCGGCGCAGCTGACCGCGGCGGCGACGCGGCTCAGGATGATGCAGGGCGAGAAGCTCTCCTTCGCCGACGAGGCGCGCGGGTTGTTCGGCGTCGTGCCCGACCTGATGCCGCTCGAAAGCTATGACCCGGTGCTCGCCAGGATCGAGGCCCTGGTGCCCGGAAGTGGCCCGCTCCCCGAGCGGGTCGAGGCGTTCCAGGATCGATTCAACATCCCCAAGGATCGGCTGAAGCCGGTGTTCGACGCCGCCATCGCCGAGTGCAAGCGGCGGACGCTGGAGCATATCGCGCTTCCGAAGAACGAGAGCTTCACCATGGAGTTCGTCACCGGCAAGAGCTGGAGCGGGTACAACTATTACAAGGGCAATGCCCACAGCCTGATCCAGGTGAACACCGACCTGCCGATCCGGATCAGCCGCGCGGTCGATCTTGGCTGCCACGAAGGCTATCCCGGCCACCATGTGCTGAACGCGCTGCTCGAGGAGAAGCTGACGAAGGGCAGGAACTGGATCGAGTTCAGCGTCTATCCGCTCTATTCGCCCCAGTCGCTGATTGCCGAAGGCTCGGCCAACTACGGCATCGACCTCGCCTTCCCGGGCGACGACCAGCTGAAATTCGAGATGGCCACCCTCTATCCGCTGGCCGGACTGCCAACGGCCGAGGCCAGCAAATATCTTGCACTGTCCAAGGCAATGCACGACCTGGCCGGCGCCCGCATGACCATCGCCCGCGACTATCTGGACGGGAAGATCAGCCGCGCCCAGGCGGTCCAGCTAAGCCAGAAATACCAGCTACAGTCGAAGGAACGGGCGGAAAAGAGCCTGGACTTCACCGACCAGTATCGGTCCTATGTCATCAACTATGGCCTCGGCCAGGACATGGTCCGCGCCTATGTCGAAGCGGCGGGGACCGACCCGAAAGCGCGCTGGGCCCGGATGGAGAAAATCCTGTCCGAGCCGACGCTGCCGAGCGATTTGAAGGGCTCCTAACCTCCGTTCGCCGAAAACCGGTTTGCCGCGGCGCGAAGCCGGGCGAGGATCGGCGCGGGGAGAGGTCCATGCGCTTCGCAATCCTGTTTCTGCTGCTGTCATTGTCGTCCGTCGCTGAGACGGCGACACCAAGTGAAGGCCGCTGGGTCTTGCGAGCAAGCGGCCGCCCGATCTTGCTGCTCGAACTCCGAAAGGATCCGGCGGCCGAGGGTGGCTGGGCGGGAAGCCTGACCCGGCCGAAGCATTTCGAGGCCACTTCGAACTTCGCGGTCTTTTCAGCTGTCGAAGGCCCGGTCTCAAGCGAGAAAATCATCGCCAGCAAGGAGGGGTCGGACGAGGTCGAATTTGAGGTAAGCGACGATAGCTCCAAGACCACGGCCCTGATATGGCGGCCGACCAACGATGGCGGAACGCTGAAATACAAGGACATCCCGATAGAACCCATTGCCCTGAGCCGGGCCGGGCCGGGCGAGCGAGTTTCGGATGCTTGGGACAAGGCGAGGACCTATGCAGCGATGCCGGACTGGCCGGACAACCCCGAGATGGCCGGTATCTTCGAAACCGACCAGGCTGCACGGCAAAACCCCGCTACGATCGACTGGCCGGTGGTCGGCAAGGAGGACACGGCCCGACGGCTACGGGTCAAGGCCCTGCTTGATGGCGGCCAGCTTCGCAGCGGCACGGATTTCTACCAGGCCGCCTTCGTCTATCAGCATGGATCGACGCCGGACGACTATCTGATGGCGCATACGCTGGCGATCATCGCCGCCGCGCGCGGCCGTCCCGATGCGACCTGGATCGCGTCGGCGACGCTCGACCGATATCTGCAGAGCATCGGGCAGAAGCAGATTTTCGGCACCCAGTTCCGCACGCCCAACGACCAGCCGGCGACGCAGGAGCCGTATGACCGCGCCCTGGTTTCGGACGCGCTCCGCGGAGCGCTCGGCGTCCCGCCCCTCGCCGCGCAGGAAGATCAGCGGAAAGCGTTCAGCAAGCCCTAGAGCTTCTCGGTCAGCTCCGGGACGATTTTGAACAGGTCGCCGACCAGGCCGATGTCCGCGACCTGGAAGATCGGGGCTTCTTCGTCCTTGTTGATCGCGACGATCGTCTTCGAATCCTTCATGCCGGCGAGGTGCTGGATCGCGCCGGAAATGCCGATCGCGATATAGACGTCGGGAGCGACGATCTTGCCGGTCTGGCCGACCTGATAGTCGTTGGGCGCATAGCCCGCGTCGACGGCCGCGCGCGATGCGCCGACGGCGGCGCCCAGCTTGTCGGCGAGCGGGTCGAGCAGGCCGTGGAACTGGTCGTTGGATCCGAAGGCCCGACCGCCGGAGACGATCACCTTGGCGCTGGTCAGCTCTGGGCGCTCCGACTTGGACAGCTCCGCCGAGACGAAGCTCGACTTGCCCGACGAGCCACCGGCGTCGACCGTTTCGACCGTACCACTACCCCCCTCGGCCGCAGCCTTTTCGAAAGCGGTGCCGCGAACGGTGATGACCTTCTTCGCGTCCTTCGACTTCACCGTCGCGATGGCGTTGCCGGCGTAGATCGGGCGGGTGAACGTGTCTTCGCCCTCGACCGAGAGGATGTCCGAAATCTGCATCACGTCGAGCAGCGCCGCGACGCGCGGCGCGATGTTCTTGCCGGTGGTCGTTGCCGGGGCGAGAAAGGCATCGCGGTCGGCCATCAGCGCGACCGCGATCGGGGCGACATCCTCGGCCAGTTGATGCTCCAGGTGCGCGCCGTCGGCGACCAGGACCTTGCCGGCGCCGGCGATCTTCGCGGCGGCCTGTGCCACGCCGCCGACGCCCTTGCCGGCGACCAGCAGGTCGACGTCGCCCAGCTTGGAGGCTGCGGTGACGGTGGCCAGCGTGGCGTCCTTGATGGCGCCGCCTTCATGTTCGACGAGGACGAGCGTCTTCATTTCGCGACTCCCAGGCTCTTCAGTTTCGCAACCAGCTCATCGACCGAGCCGACCTTCACGCCCGCCTGGCGCTTGGCCGGTTCGAGCACTTTCAGCGTTTCCAGCCGCGGAGCGACATCGACGCCGTAATCGCCCGGCGACTTGGTCGCGAGCGGCTTCGACTTGGCCTTCATGATGTTGGGCAGCGAGGCGTAGCGCGGTTCGTTCAAACGCAGGTCGGTCGTGACGACCGCCGGCGTGGACAGTGCGACGGTTTCCAAACCGCCATCGACTTCGCGCGTGACGTTGACGCCGCCGCCCGAGATTTCGACCTTCGAGGCGAAGGTGCCCTGCGACCAATCCAACAGCGCCGCCAGCATCTGGCCAGTCTGGTTCGAGTCATCGTCGATCGCCTGCTTGCCGAGGATCACCATCCCCGGCTGCTCTTCCTCGGCGACGCCCTTCAAAATCTTGGCGACGGCGAGTGGCTCGACCTCTTCCTCGGTCTGGACCAGCACCGCGCGGTCGGCGCCCATTGCGAGCGCGGTGCGGAGCGTCTCCTGCGCCTTGGCCGGGCCGATCGAAACGACGACGATCTCGGTCGCCGCGCCCTTTTCCTTGAGGCGGATCGCTTCCTCGACCGCAATCTCGTCGAACGGGTTCATCGACATTTTGACGTTGGCGAGATCGACGCCCGAGCCGTCCATCTTGACGCGCGGCTTGACGTTGAAATCGATCACTCGCTTCACAGCAACGAGCAGCTTCATTGCTTCACCCTTTCATCCCACGCCGCATAGGCGCCGATCAGTTGCGGGAATTCGCTTTCTTCCGGGAAACCTTGATAGGAGTGCACCGCTCCGGATGCCGTTCCCGGAATCCCTTCGGACAGGAACATTTCAACGAACGGCCGATGCAACGCCGCGTCGTCGAACATCGTCGAACGGACGTTCACATGGCCTTCCATCTCCTTGGCCGTGGTAAACATCCAGCTCATGCACTCCGGACAGAAGCGGTGGTCCGGACCCGTCTTGAGCCCGCCCCGAATAGTATCGCCTTGAGTCACCGCGAAACGGTCGGCCGGATAGAAGCTGCTGAGGGAATAAGCTCCGCCGGTCATCCGCTGGCACCCCGTGCAGTGGCACGCCATCGTGATCAGTGGCGGACCCGAGGCCTCGATGCGGGTTGCGCCGCAGCGGCACTGACCGGGATGCACGGCTTCGCTCACGCGGCGACTGTTCCCTTGACCTGTGCGACGATCTTGCGAGCGGCGTCGCCCAGATCGTCGGCAGCGACGATCGGCAGGCCGGATTCGGAAAGGATTTTCTTGCCGAGATCAACGTTGGTCCCTTCGAGGCGGACGACCAGCGGGACATCGAGCTCGACCTCCCGCGCGGCCGCGACAATGCCCTCGGCGATGGTGTCGCAGCGCATGATCCCGCCGAAGATGTTGACCAGGATGCCTTTCACCGCCGGATCGCTCAGGATGATCTTGAAGGCCGCGGTGACCTTTTCCTTCGAGGCGCCGCCGCCGACATCGAGGAAGTTGGCGGGGAACGCGCCGTTGAGCTTGATGATGTCCATCGTCGCCATGGCGAGGCCGGCGCCGTTGACCATGCAGCCGATGTCGCCGTCGAGCTTGATGTAGGCGAGGT
>CAMPIY010000075.1 GCA_946886645.1 uncultured Sphingomonas sp. | reverse complement strand
CTAGGACGAAGGTTGCCCTTCGCCTCCAGCAACCAACCCGGGCGACGAGCCGGAATAGCTCATATGCCGCCCCTATTCGGTCTTGCACCCGGTGGGGTTTGCCGTGCCGCTTCCGTTGCCGGCCGCGCGGTGCGCTCTTGCCGCACCCTTTCTCCCTTACCGGCCCGAAGACCGGCGGTATGCTTTCTGTGGCACTTTCCCTGATACACCTCCGCCAAGGCTTCGGTGCACCGCCGGGCGTTACCCGGCACCGTTATTCCGTGGAGCCCGGACTTTCCTCGTCTCACCGAAGTGAGCCGCGGCCGCCCGGTCCCCTGGCGGGCAGCGATATGGGCTATTGGGGCCGGGGCAGCAAGAGCGCGAGCAGCTTCGCTCTGCACTCCCCGTCGATAATTCCGTCGATCAGGTCGGGCCGGAAACGCCGCTGGAAGGCGATCACTGCCTTTTGCGTATCGGTGACATCATAGCCGAACCGCTCCAGCGCGAGCAAAAACCCGGCGTCGGTCCAGAACGGGTCCATCAGGTCGCGGGTCGGGCTAGGTAGAGCAAGGCGGCGCTTTGCCAGGGCTGACCAGGGGAAGAGTTCGCCGGGGTCTTCCTTGCGCGCTGGGGCGATGTCGCTGTGCCCGACGATATTGCCTCTAGTGATGCCGTGCCGGTCCTTGATGTCGGCGACCAGTGGTATGACCGAAGCAATCTGCTCGTCGGGAAAGGGGCGATAGCCGAACTCGTGGCCCGGATTGACGATCTCGATCCCGACGCTCGCCGAGTTGATGTCGGTGACACCGCGCCAATAGCTTTTGCCGGCGTGCCAGGCACGCTTGTCTTCGTCGACCAGCTGGATGACCTCGCCGTCTTCCTTGACGCAATAATGGGCCGACACCTTCGCCTCGGGCGACGTCAGCCGGTCGAGCGCGCCCTCGGCGTCGGGCATCCCCGTATAGTGCAGGACGATCATCGACACGGGCAGCGCGCGCTCGTCGAAGTTGGGCGAAGGGCGTCGCGTCACGTCCATCGCGGCATGGCGCATGCAATGTGGAGTCGGGTCAAGCCCCTACGGCAACGCGCTCCGCCCCGGCCGGCTCGGTGAGGCGATAAAGACCGCGCGCGTCCGAGTCCGCCTCGAACCGCCGCGTCTGTCCGATCACGGTCTCGCCCGCGCCCAGCATCAGCCAGCCGTCGGGTGCCATGGCGCTGGCGATCCGGTCGAACACGAGGGAACGGCGCTCCGCATTGAGATAGAGAAGGACGTTGCGGCAAAGGACGATGTCGAACTGGCCGGGATGGGCCATCGGCTCGAGCAAGTTATGGACCTGGAAATGAACATGGCGGCGCAGCGGGTCGATTGCGCGCCATCCGCCTTCGCATTCCTCGAACCATTTGATCATCTGGGCAATGCCAAGACCGCGCTGGACCTCGAACTGGCTGTAAATGCCGTCGCGCGCCCGGCGCACCGCGCTCTCGCTGACGTCGCTGCCGACGATGTCGATCGTCCAGCCGGCCCAGCGTTGCGGGTCCTCGGCGAACAACATGGCAAGCGAATAGGCCTCCTGCCCGGTCGAGCATCCCGCCGACCAGATGCGCAGCCGCTTTGTCGATTGGCGGCGCTGGATCAGCTTCGGAAGCGCGGCTTTGGTGAGCAGGTCGAACGGCGTGCGGTCCCGGAAGAAATAGGTTTCGTTGTTGAGCAGCGCCTCGACGACCTGCGTCGCAAGGCCGGGATCGCGGCCCATGACCAGGATGGTGATCAGCTCGTCCAGTGTCGGAATTCCGCGCTCGCGGAGCAGCGCGGACAGCGCCGTCTCGATCCGCCAGCGCCGGCTCATCGTCAGTTGTTGTCCGGTTCGCGCTTCCAACAGGCCGGCGAGAATCCGGCTGGAGCTATCGCTTACTTGCACGACACCTCCTGCACTCGGCTGGTAACGCGACGCGCCAGCTTGGCGGGCGGCAGGACCGCGCAGGCGAGTCCGGCATCGGCGACAGCGCGCGGCATGCCCCAGACCGCCGAGCTTGCCTCGTCCTGGGCCATCACCGACCCGCCGGCCTCCACCAGGCGCCTTGCACCTTCGGCACCGTCGCGGCCCATGCCGGTCAGGACCACGCCCAGCGCTCCCGCGCCCAAGACCGCGCCCGCTGACGCGAGCATTGGATCGACCGACGGCATGCAGCCGCTGGCGACCTTTGTGTTGAGCAGGCGCGCAACCAGCGTCCCGCCGATCTCGTCGACGACAAGGTGGGCTTCTCCGGGCGCAATCACGATCCGGTCGGGGAGCAGTTTCATCCCGTCTTCGGCGACCAGCGCCTCACGGTTGGCGGCGACGGACAGCTGGCGGGCGAACACGGCCATGAAAGCCGGAGGAAGGTGCTGGGTAATCAGGATCGGCACCCCGATCCGGTCGGGCAATTCCGCGAAGAATGCGCCCAGCGCATGGATACCGCCGGTCGACGCGCCGATCGCGAGAAGCTGCAACGGTTCGTCGCTCTGCCTGCGAAGCTCGCCAACGATAGGTACGGCAACCGGCTTCGGCATCCCGCTGCGATCTGCGTAGCCTAGCCCGCGAAGCTTGCCGAGCAGGACCTCGGAGAAGCGCCCGTTGAAGCGTCCGGTGCCCGGCTTCGGCAGCGTATCCGCCGCGCCGAGCGCGAGGGCTGCGACGGTTTCCTCCGCCCCTTCCTCGGCCAGCGAGGAAACGATCAGCACCTTGGCGCCCTTGGCGGCCTCGATGATCTTGGGGATCGACTTCAATCCGCCAACGCCCGGCATTTCCAGGTCGAGCAGAACGATATCGACCATCACCTGGCCGAGTGCCTCGATCGCGTCCTCGGCGGTTCCGGCGACGGCGACGATGTCGAAATTGCCGTCCGCGTCGATCATCCGGCTGAGCACCGCGCGGGCGACCATCGAATCGTCGACGATCATCAGGCGGATCGGCCGGCGCGACTGCGGGCCGGAGCCGGGTCCGTGACCCCTCCGCGATGTGGCGAGCGCCCCGGTCATGTAGAAAGCCTCAGGCTACGCCGACGAGTTGCAGCTTGATGTGGAGCGTCTCGCGATCGAACGGCTTCATCACATACTCATCCGCGCCGGCTTCGAGGGCCGCGCGGATATGCGCCATGTCGTTCTCGGTCGTGCAGAAGACGACCTTGGGCTGGTCGGCATGGCCGCGCTGGCGAAGCAGCTTCAGGAACTCCATCCCGCTCATGACCGGCATATTCCAATCAAGGAGCACGACGTCGGGCATCTTTGCTTCGCAGCGATCGAGCGCCTCGCGCCCGTCGCCGGCTTCCTCGACCTGGAACTCCAGCGTCTCGAGGATATGCCGCGCAACCTTGCGGATGACTTTGCTGTCGTCGACGATGAGGCAGGTTTTCATAAGTCTTTCCGTGTCGTTCGAGGCGATCAGTAGCCGATAAGGGTAACGAAGCTCTTAAGCCGCGCGCGATTCCGCCGCGGGTCCCGCGACCAGCGCAGCAATGTCGACCAGCAGGAGCGGTCCCTCCTCCGTCTCGACCATTCCCTGCGAAACGCGCTCCCATCCGTTACCCATGGCGGCGCGCACCGGAGTGGGATCGGATAGGGCTTCGACGACATCCTCGACGGCATCGACGGTGAGGGCATAGTGGTGGCCGTCCAGCTCGACGACCGCGGCTTCGTGTAGTTCGCCGTCGTTGAGCTCAGTCGCACCAAGCTCGAGCGAGCGACGGCAATCGATCACGGTCAGGACGCGGCTGCGAAGCGCGGACAGGCCTGCGAGATGCTCCGGCGCGCGCGGCACCGAAATCAAAGCGTCCAACTCGACGACGCTCTCGACCGCGGCAGCCGGCAAGGCGACGCGGCTTCCCGCGATCGATACGATCAGCAGCAACTCGTTCATCAGCGCCCTCCCCCACTCGCCGATTTCAGGGCCAGCAGCAGGCCGGTGCGATCGTAGCGATAGATGCTGTCCTTGCCGTCGACCTTGTCCGGATCGGTCGCGAGCCTCAGCACGCGGCCGCCCTTATTCTCCTCGACCGGATCGCCGTGCGAGACGATGGTGAGGTCGGCGGCAAGCTCATCGCTTTCGCCGATGACCAGATAACCCGCAGCTTCGACGATCGGACGGAGCATATTCTGCATCCAGGCATCGCCTTCGGGCAGGCGGCAGACTAGCTGCGACTGCGGCCGGGCGACGGCGCCGAGATATTCGGCGAACAGCCAGTGGGCATCGACCAGCTCAGCGGGCTCGCCGCCGATCAGGGTTACGCCGTTGACCGATCCGGGCACGTCGGCCGGGATCACCTCGCGCTCGATGCTCATCAGGTCGATAACTTCGCGGAAAGCATAGCCCAGCTCATGGGCGCCGTCGTTCAGGCGGAAGACGCGGACCTTGCCGTCCAGCTCATCGGGTTTCTCGACGCCGGCAAGCGGCAGGATCGCCTCGCCCAGCTGGACGCGAAGCTGTCCCGCGCTCGGACGGATCGCGTCGGCGGATACCTCCTCGATACGGTCGACAACTCCGAGACGAAGAGCCCGCCGGGCGCCATCCAGTCCCCGGAAAAGCAGAACCGGGACCTCGTTCGAATTGGCCGCCGCAGGAGTTTCGGCCCCTCGTCCGCTACGCTCGCTTGTTTCGAGGCGCACGCCGCCGACCTGGGCGACCCCAGCAGGATCGAACAGGAGGATTGGGCTGCCATCGTCGGCGAGCGTCGTGCCCGCATAAAGGCCGGTGGCCATCACCGCAGGGGCTGCCGGCTTTACGACCAGCTCCTCATGGTCGTGGATCCGGTCGACCGCCAGCGCATAGACGTCACCACCAGCCGGCCGCAGGACAACCAGCGTGCGTTCCGCGTCATCCATCTTGCTCGGCAGGCCCAGCACATCGGCCAGCGCCACTTCCGGGACCCGGCGGCCGCGGATGGTCGCGACGCCCGCGCCACCAATCCGTTCGAGCGTCACGCTGCTGCCGTTGGCGCGCACGATCTCCTCGATCGCCGAGCGCGGGATAGCGAAATGCTGCGCCCCGATCGAAACGGTCAGCGCCGGAATGATGGTTAGCGTCAGCGGCACGCGAAGGGTCATCTTCGTGCCCTTGCCCGCGGCAGAATCCAGCTCGACCACGCCGCCAATCCGTTCGACATTGGAGCGGACGACGTCCATGCCGACGCCGCGGCCCGAAATAGCGGTCACTTCCTTGGCGGTGGAAAGGCCAGCCTCGAAGATCAGCGCCAGCTGCTCCGAGTGGGTCAGGCGCTTCGCCATGTCCGCGTCGATGACTCCGTTTGCCAGCGCCTTTTCGACCAGCTTGCTTCCGTCGATGCCTTTGCCGTCGTCGGCGATCTCGATCAGGATCTGGTTGCCCGACTGCCGCGCCGAAACGCTGAGCAGGCCGATTTCGCGCTTTCCGGCCTTCAGCCGCTCCGCCGGCTTCTCGATGCCATGATCGACCGCATTGCGGATGATGTGAGTCAACGGATCGCGGATCATCTCGATCATCTCGCGGTCCAGCTCGACGTCGCCGCCGTCGATATCGACCAGTACCTGCTTGCCAAGCTCTGTCGACAGGTCGCGGACCATGCGCGGCAGAGCGACGAAAAGATTTTCGATCCGCTGCATGCGAGTGCGGGTAATCGCGTCGCGCATTTCGGCGATGATGCCGGACAGCCGCTCGAATGCGCCATCGACCGCGACATCGCCCGGCGCCTCGCGCAGGCGCCGCGCCAGCTCATTGCGGGCCAGCACCATGTCCGACACGCCCGACATGACCCGGTCGAGCAGCTCGACCGACAGGCGGATCGTGCGCGGGGTGGCGTTGCCCTTGCCTGTTTCGACGGTCGCGACCGCCGCTGCGGGTACAGCGGGCCCTTCCGCCCCCGGCGCCAGCGCCTCAATCAGCAAGCTATCGTCGCCTTCGGGAACGCCCTCGCCGGCATCGATCGACGCAATCATTTCGCCGATCCGGTCGATCACGGCGAGAACCGCGCTGACCAAAGCCCCATCGGGCTGGCGGCGGCCGGCGCGGCAATCGGCCAATGCATCCTCGGCGGCGTGGCTCAGCGTCTCAAGGCGCGGAAAATCGAAGAAGCCGCAATTGCCCTTCACCGTGTGGACGAAGCGGAAAATGCTATCGAGCCGCGCGCGGTCGTCGGGATTGGCCTCCCAGGCGACGATCTCGCCGCCCAGCGCTTCGAGCATCTCCCGGCACTCGGCCACGAAATCTGCAATCAGGTCGTCCATCGGCGGTAAGGGCCTCACGCAAGAAAGTCGCGAGCCCTCTATGCCGCCAAGGAGTTAACGCCGCGTTATCCCTGCTGAGGAAGCGTTACTCCGATCAGGAGCGCCGGATCGGCGGGATCGCTGAGCTGGATCGTACCGCCCGCCTCGGCCGCCAGCGTGTGTGCGAGCCAGGCGCCGGCGGCGCGAGGCTCGACTTCGCCGCCCGAATGGCCGGCCGCAATCGTCTCTCGGAGCTTCGGGTCGAGCAGGATACGCGGCCCTTCCGACCGGATCACCATTTCCAGCGCACTTCCGCGCCGCTCCGCACCGACATCGAGCCGCCCGCCGCGCACCAGCGCGTCTCCGGCGATCATGGCGAGATTGAGGAGCAGCTTGATCGCCCCCTTCGACATTTTGTCGTCCTCGACCATCCAGCCGAGCTCGATGCCCTTTTCGGCGCCATAAAGCCCTTCGAGCGCGGTCCGGGCTTCGCGCGTGTCGATTTCCTCGCCGAAGCCGCCGCCCGCACCGAACGCCAGCCGAAAGAATTTGAGCTTGTTGGCGCTGGCCCTGGCGCTCTCCGCGAGCAGTTCGAGGCAGCGTTCCCGCATTTCGGGGTCCTGCTCATCAGCCAGAAGCTCGATGCCGTTGTTGAGCGCCCCGACTGGTGACAGCAGATCGTGACACAGGCGCGAACAGAGAAGGCTGGCTAATTCGACGGCGTTCATGGCCCGCCAATGCGCGAGAGTTTAACCTGAAGCAAGGGTTTCGCTCGAGCCTGTCCCGCCATTGAAATCGGACCAACGCGTTCCCAAATATCCACCAGATGGCCGGGGGGCATACCATTATCGAAATATCGCTTGATCCAAGCCAGGCCGGATGGCGGCTGGACCGGGCGCTTGCCGCGCGCGTGCCCACGCTCTCGCGCGAACGGCTGAAGGTTCTGACCAAGGCAGGCGCGCTGAGCCGGGATGCCAAGGCGATCCGCGATCCGGCGATGAAGGTGAAGGGCGACGAGCGCTTTTCGCTGGCCATTCCGGATCCCGAGCCGGCGCATAACGAACCGCAGGAAATCCCGCTGGTCATCGTTTACGAGGACGAACATCTGCTGGTCGTCGACAAGCCCGCCGGGCTGGTTGTCCACCCGGCGGCCGGAAATCGCGACGGGACGATGGTCAACGCGTTGCTCCACCATTGCAGCGGCAGCCTCAGCGGGATTGGCGGCGTTGCCCGGCCGGGTATCGTCCACCGGATCGACAAGGATACGTCCGGCCTGCTGGTGGTGGCAAAGCATGATCGCGCTCATGAAGGGCTGGCAAAGCAGTTCGCGGACCATTCGATCGACCGGCGCTATCTGGCGATCGTCAGCGATGTTCCTCGCCAGGCGGAAGGCGTCGTCGATGCCCCGCTCGCCCGGTCAAGCCAGAACCGCAAGAAGATCGCGATCGCCGGCGAAGGCCGCGGCAAGCGCGCGGTGACGCATTGGAAGCGGCTGGAAATCCTGCGCGACGCGGCGCTGGTCGAATGCCGGCTGGAAACCGGCCGGACCCATCAGGTCCGCGTCCACATGGCCTCGATCGGCCATCCGCTGGTTGGCGACCCGGTTTATGGGCGCACGCGAAAAGCGCACCGCGAGCTGTTGAAAAGCCTTGGCTTTCACCGGCAAGCGCTGCACGCGGCCCATCTTGGATTTGTGCATCCCGTCACGAAAGGTCGTTTGTCGTTCGACAGTGACCTTCCGTCGGACATGCAGGAACTGTTCAGCGCACTTGGTGTATAAGATTTAAGAGGGTAAGGGGCGCGTTGAAGGCGCTCCGCCCCAGGGAGTGAACGAGACTATGGCGAACGGACGTGCGGTAAAGACCAGAGGCGCCGTGTCGATCCCCGCTTCGGGCGGGGAGGCCGGGCTCAACCGCTATCTGAGCGAGATCAAGAAATTCCCGATCCTCGCTCCTGAAGAAGAATATATGCTGGCCAAGCGCTGGCGCGAGCACAACGATACGGATGCCGCAGCCAAGCTGGTCAACTCACACCTGCGCCTCGTCGCTAAGATCGCGATGGGCTACCGCGGCTATGGCCTGCCCGTCAGCGAGTTGATCTCCGAGGGCAACATCGGCCTGATGCAGGGCGTCAAGAAGTTCGAGCCCGA
>CAMPIY010000074.1 GCA_946886645.1 uncultured Sphingomonas sp. | reverse complement strand
CGGTTTTCAGCGGAGCGGCCATTGCACAACGCTACACCGAGACGGTTACGACGAGGTTAGCGACCGAGCCACCGAGCAGAAGGGAGCATTCGCGGGAGCAGCGCGAAGAGATGGCGGGTGCCGGCCGACCGGCGCGGCAGCGACTGGATCGACGTCACGGGAATCGAAGATGAACGAAGGACATTCACTCCCTGACGGCCTCACGCTGTCCGAAGAATCTTCTCCATCTTCCGTCCCTTCGCCAATTCGTCGATCAGCTTGTCGAGGTAGCGGACCTCGCGCATCAGCGGCTCCTCGATCTCCTCGACGCGGTAGCCGCAGATGACGCCCTTGATGAGCGTACGGTTGGGATTGAGCTTCGGCGCCTCGGCGAAGAAGGTTTCGAAGTCGGTGCGCTGCTCCATGACCTCCGCCATCTGGGCATCGGAATAGCCGGTCAGCCAGCGGATGACCTCGTCCACTTCCGCCTTGGCCCGCCCTTTCTTCTCCGCCTTGGCGACATAGTGCGGATAGACGCTGGCGAAGCTCATCTTGCGGACGCGGTCGATCGTCATTGCGGTATCTCCACATGGCCGCCGAATCCGAAGCGCATCGCCGACAGCAGCTTGTCGCCGAACGTATGCTCCACCCGGCTCCTGTAGCGGGCGTAGAGGGCGGCGGAGAGGACGTAGACCGGAATCGCTTCCTCCATCGCGGCCTCGATCGTCCATCGGCCCTCGCCGCTGTCGGCGACGTTGCCGGTGAACTGCTCGAGCATCTGGTCCTTCGCCAGCGCCGCGGCCGACAGGTCGAGCAGCCAGGAGGAGATGACGCTTCCCCGCCGCCACACTTCGGCGATGTCGGTGAGATTGAGGTCGAACCTTTCGTCCTCGGGCAGCGCTTCCGACGCCTTGCCCTTCAGCACGTCGAAGCCCTCGGCATAGGCCTGCATCAGGCCATATTCGATGCCGTTGTGGACCATCTTGACGAAGTGCCCCGCGCCCGCCGCGCCGGCATGGATATAGCCCTTCTCCGCCCGCGGGTCCTCTCCCTCATGCTCCAGCCGGTTGGGGGTGCGCGGGATGGTGCCGTGGCCCGGCGCCAGCGTGTCGAAGATTGGATCGAGCAACGTGACGGTCTCCCTGTCGCCGCCAATCATCATGCAATAGCCGCGCTCCAGCCCCCAGACGCCGCCGGACGTCCCGACATCGACATAGCGAAGCCCATGTTCGGCCAGCGCCTTCGAGCGGCGGATGTCGTCCTTATAGAAGCTGTTGCCGCCGTCGATGACGATGTCGCCCTGCTTCGCCAGCCCGGCGATTTGCTCGATCGTCCCTTCTGTGGGCGGGCCGGCGGGAAGCATCACCCAGAAGATGGCCGGGCTGTCGAGCCTGGCGGCCATGTCGGCCAGGCTGTCCGCCGCCACCGCGCCATCCTTGGCCACGTCGGCAACGGCTTCGGCGTTCCGGTCGTAGGCGACGACCTCATGCCCGCCGCGCATCAGCCGGCGGGAGATGTTGGCGCCCATACGGCCAAGGCCGATCATTCCGATCTTCATCTGCGTCTCCGAAATATCGGCTGGAGCTTATGCGGTCGCCGGATGCTTTTGGGCAATGGCGGCGATCAGCGTGTCGAAGGATTTGGCGAACGCCGCGACCCCTTCGTCGACGAGCCGGTCGGTGACCTCGTCGAGCTTGAGCCCAAGCCGTTCCGTCTCCGCGAGGATGCGGCGCGCGTCATCGACGTCGCGGGTCAGTGTCGGCTCCACCACGCCATGGTCACGGAATGCGTCCATCGTCTTCACCGGCATGGTGCTGACCGTGTCCGGGCCGATCAGCGAGTCGATATAGAGCGTGTCGGGATAGGCCGGGTCCTTGGTGCCGGTCGACGCCCACAGCAGCCGCTGCGGCATCGCCCCCTTTGCCGCCAGCGCCTGCCAGCGGTCCGATGCGATGAACTCCAGATACCATTGGTAGGCCGCCTTGGCGTTGGCGATGGCGACCTTGCCGCGAAGCGTCTTCAGCGCCTCAGCCTCAGGGTCGCCGGCCTCCACCCGCCGGTCGATTTCCTGGTCGATGGCGGTGTCGATCCGGCTGACGAAGAAGCTGGCGATTCCGGCGATCTTGTCGATCGGAAGCCCCCGGCGAACGCGCTCCTCCAGGCCCGAGGCATGGGCCTCGGCGACCATCTGATAGGCGCCGAGCCCGAACAGCAGCGTCACATTGATGTTGATCCCCTCGGCGATCGAAGCGGCGATGGCCGGCGCCCCGGCGCGGGTTCCGGGAATCTTGATCATCAGGTTCGGCCGGTCGACCCGGCGCCAATAGTCGGTCGCCTGGGCGATCGTCCCGTCGGTGTCGTCGGCGAGGTAGGGCGACACCTCCAGGCTGGCATAGCCGTCTTTGCCGCCCAGCCGGTCGTAGACGGGACGCAAGATGTCGCAGGCCATCCGCAAATCCTCGATCGCCATGGCCTCGTAGCGATGGATGGCGGACGCGTCGGGGTTTGCCCGGTCGAACGCGGCGAGCCCCTCGTCATAGTCGCTGCCATGACCGATGGCCTTCTCGAAGATCGACGGGTTGGACGTGACCCCGGTCACCCCGTCCTCCTCCACCAGCTTTCCAAACCCGCCACCGGCGAGGAATTGCCGGTCGAGGAAATCGAGCCACACCGCCTGCCCCGCATGTTCCAGGTCGTTCAGCTTTCCCATCATCGTATCTCCGCTGGTTCGGTCGTCCGCCCGCGACGCCCATGACAAGAAACTCCCCTGCGGCCCGGGCGTTTCATTCTTCATTCGCTGATGAGGAGGAGACCATGCGCTCTCTCTTGACCGGAATCGCCGCGGTCGGCGCATTCCTGATTCCCGCCGCCGCCCAGGCGCAAAGCTCGACGACAGGAGCCTTCGTCGGCGTCCCGTCCGTCAACGTTCATCGGGGCGGCGGCCATTTCGGCGATTTTCGCCGCCTCGACCGCCGTCATTCACGCGGCGGGAACGATTTCGTCTATCTCGACCGCGAATATCAGGGCGACACGGCATGGCGGCCGGACAGCTTCAACGACTGGTGGCACGAACGGCCGGAGCGCAGCCTGCCGCGCTGGCTGCAGAACAACCAGAACTGCCAGCGGCTGTGGTGGTCGGGCGGCGGCTGGCGCTGCTAGACAGCAGCCAGGCAGCGTCGCGTCCCAATGCCTTCAACCGTCATCCGCCGTTTCGATTATCGCCCCGAGCATCGCGAGCTGCTGGTCATCTTCACCACCGGTCGCCGGTACGTCTATTCGAACGTGCCGCCGGCAGCGGTCGACGAATTCCGCGGCGCTTTCTCGAAGGGCCAACATTTCAATGCCCACATCCGCGACCGCTATCCCTATCGCGAACTGGAGCCGTCCGAAGCGGACCGACCTTAACGGCTTTTCAACCGCATTCCGGCACATCGGCCCCGCTCGGTGGCTTGTTTTCGGAGTATTGGCTGATGTCGTCCATCGCACAAATCCGTGCGGATCATGCCGAGCTGGTCAAGATTTTCCGCGAATGGGACGCGCTGCTGAATCGCGACACGCCGCCGCCGCAGGTCGAGCTGTTCGGTGTCCGCAGCCGCCTTTCCAGCTTGCTGGTTGCCCATTTGAAGGCGGAGGACTGGGTGCTTTACCCGCCCCTGCTGGAAAGCAACGATCCCGAAATCGCCCGCGTCGCGCGTAATTTCGTCGACGAGATGGGCGGGCTCGCCTCCGCCTACTCAGTCTTTATGGAAAAGTGGGACGCGCTCAGCATCCAGGCCGACTGGACCCATTATCAAGAGGAGGCGCGAAATATCGCCGCGGCGTTGGGGGACCGGATCGTCCGCGAGAATCGCGAGCTCCTTCCGCTCGTGGAGCGTGCCGGCCGGGCGGCTTAACCCGTTAATCCTTCCTTCCGCCCGATGAACGGCCGCATCAGAGTCCGTTCAGCGTGGCCCGAGCATTTTCACTTTCAAGGACCCGGCATTCCTCGGGCTCCACGTAGGAGAGTGAAGATGAGAACCCTGCTGATCGCCGCTTCGGCCACCGCCGCCATGGCGCCGTTCGCCTTGCCGGCCGCCGCCAATGCACAGAGCCGGGAAGTTCGGCAGGAGCAGCGCGAGTGCAATCGCGAGCTTCGCCGGGCCGACAACCGCCGCGAATATAATCGCGAGCTGCGCGAGTGCCGCCGCGAGGTCGCCAAGGCCCAGCGCGAAGCCCGGCGCGACCGCCGCGAGGCGACGCGTGATTGGAGGCGCTATCGCAACTACGACTACAACCGGTACGAGCCGGGCTATAATCGCTACTACGCCGACCGCTATTATCGCAGCGGCAGCTATTATGCGGATCGCCGCCTGACCCGTTACGACCGCATCTACCGCGGCCAGAACGGACGTTACTATTGCCGCCGCAACGACGGCACGACCGGCCTGATCGTCGGCGCGGGCCTGGGCGCCCTGCTGGGCAACCAGATCGACATCGGCGGTTCGCGGACGGTCAACACGATCCTCGGCGGCGCTGCCGGCGCCTTGCTCGGCCGTGCGATCGACAAGGGCAGCGTTCGCTGCGACTAAGCCTTCGGGTTTTTCAAGGAAGGGGCCGGCTTCACCGCTGGCCCCTTTCTCTTTGGCTTGGCGGTTGGGAAGCCCTTGATTGGCTTTAGTGCGCCGAACTCCTCGTCCAGTGGCTCATGGCCCAGCGGTGGCCAGTCAATCTTGTCGTCCGGACAGCGCGTATCGGGCAACCTGTCGAGCAGGTCGCGAATGAGCGTCAGGCGGCCGAGTTTCTGGTCGTTGAAATCGACCAACGTCCAAGGCGCGTCCTTCGTGTGCGTCGCCTTGAGCATCGCCGTGCGGGCCGCCGTGTAATCGGCATATTTCTGCCGCGCGGCCTGGTCGATCGGCGACAGCTTCCAACGCTTCAGCGGATCGTCGAGCCGTTCGGCGAACCGCTCTTCCTGGCGTTCCTGATCGCAGGTCAGCCAATATTTGAAGAGCAGGATGCCATCGTCGGCCAACGCCTTTTCGAACCCCGGAACCGCGGCAAGGAAGGCCTCCACTTCCTCATCGGTCGCGAAGCCCATCACCTTTTCCACGCCGGCGCGATTGTACCAGCTGCGGTCGAACAGGACGATTTCGCCCTTGCCGGGAAGGTGGGGCACATAGCGCTGGAAATACCATTGGCCCTTCTCGGGATCGCTCGGCTTGCTGAGTGCAACGGTGCGGCACTGGCGCGGGTTGAGTTTGTCGGCGACCGCCTTGATCGCCCCGCCCTTCCCCGCGGTATCGCGCCCTTCGAACAGGATGAGGATGCGCTGGCCGGTCGCGGCGGCCCAGCGCGCCATCGCCACCAGCTCGGCCTGCATCGGCTCGAGCAATTTCTCGTACCGTTTCCGCTTCAGCTTTTTCACCCGCACCAGCTTTCCTTGCTGCCCAGATAGCGGTGGGCGAGCCCCTCCTCGACCAGCCGGTCGCCGATCGACACCTCACCGCGCTGGATCACCATCAGCTCGCGCCCATGCTGGTCGAGGCGCTGCAGCCGGTGTGGGACCATGTCGAACGTGCCTTCATTGAGCATCGCCCGAAGCCGGTCGGCCGACTTGCGCGCAAGCGCTGCCTCTTCCGGGCAAAGCGGATGCGCCAGTTCCGGCGCATCGATCCCCGTGATGCGGATCTTGCGGTCGCCCAGCTTGAACGTATCGCCGTCGATGACGCAGGCATTGCCGCGCCCCGGCCCGCAGGGCGTGAACTTCGCCGACACGACCTGGGCCCGGCCGGCCAGCGGCCCGAACGGCCGGATCAGCGCAGGATCGAGCAGCGCCCCCGCCAGCAGCAGGATCGGAACGAGCCAGAGCGCCCGGATGATTCCCCGCCGGCGTGGGCGGAACGAAGACTTAGGAATCGCCTTCTTCTTCGAAGGTCACCGCGACGTCCGCATTTGCGGACAGACGCACCTGGTCGCCCTCGACGTCCGCGACGAGGCCGCGCGAGATGTAGTGATGATGGCCTTCGTGCGACCCGACATTTTCGTCCTTGGTCAGCTTGATCCGGTCATCCTCGACCCGGTCGACCTTGCCGACATGGACGCCATCGGCGCCGATCACTTCCATATGTTCCTTGACGTCTTCAAAGCCGCTCATCGCCAATCTCCTTAAGTGACCGGGCCGTAACGAACGATTCAGGGGCGGGGTTTCAGGCCGCTGCGATAGATATGCCAGCGACGCTGCTCTTCTGTCGACCCCGGCACGTCATTCACCCGCCTGAGCGTGATCGGCCCGACGAGATTGAACGCCCCGCCCGACCTGAGCTTGCCATAGAGGCGGAACGGAATTTCGACGTAGATGGACCCCGCAGCGCCCTCCGTCTGTCCGGGCGCTCCGACTTCAGAGTGGATTTCCGCATATTTGTCATAGGCGGCGACGAATTCGGCCTCCGACAGGCCGCTGGCCTTGCCATCATCCGACCAAAGCTTGCGCGCCTCGGCGAACTTGCGCTGCTCGAGCAGCCCGCCGAAACGCTGCAGCACCTGCCCCGCGCCCTGCCCGCTTTTCGGGTCGATCGGCCCCTCCTCGACCGGCGTGCGGTCGTCCGGGAGTCCGCCGGGTTCGCCGGGCCTGATCGTCTCTGGAGAAGGGGCGGTGGGCGTCACGTCATTGCCTGCGGGCGCAAACTCATTCCCGGCAATAAATTCGTTTGCAGGCTCCGACCGTTCGGCCTGGCAAGCCGAACAGGCAAGAATGAGGGTCAGGGAAATCAGCCGCCGCATTCGATGCTCCTCCATAATCGGGGACTATGATAGCGTTTCGGACCGTCGCGCGTTCCGTTGGCAGGGAACCGCTTGCACCAGAGTTCGTTCGTTTCGCCAACAAAACAGCAATACAGGGAGTGATGTCCATGGCTGATGAAAACGATCCGGTCGAACGGACCACGATTGTCGAAACCGATGGCGGTGGAGGCGGCGGAGGCGTGCTGGCCGTCGTGCTGCTGATCATCGTCGTGCTGGTCCTTCTGTTCCTGTTCCGCGATCAGCTTGGCTTCGGCGCGGACAAGACGGAGATCAGCATCCCCGACAAGATCGAGGTCAACGTCAACTAATTGCCTCTCGGCAACGAGACGCGTAACGACCCCCTCGTTTCCTTGAGCGGAGCCGAGGGGGTTTTTGCATCCGTGTCGAACCAGCTTTCCTATCTGACCGGCTTCGGCAGCCATTTCGAGAGCGAGGCCGTCTCCGGAGCGCTTCCCAAGGGCCGCAACAGCCCGCAGCGGCCCGCCTTCGGCCTGTACGCCGAGCAATTGTCTGGAACAGCCTTTACCGCCTCACGCCACGAGAACCGGCGCAGCTGGCTCTACCGGATGCGGCCGACCGCGGACCATCGGCCGTTCGAGCGCTATCAAGGCGCCAAGCTGTTCGCGCCGGGCACGGTCGACGAGCCGGTCGCGCCAAACCGCCTGCGCTGGGACCCGCCCGAACTGCCCGCCGATGCCGATTTCATCGACGGGCTGGTCACGATGATGGCGAACCGCGATCCGGCCAGCCTGGAAGGCGTCGCCGTCCATCTTTACCGGGCGTCGCGTTCGATGACCGATCGGGTATTCGTCGATGCCGACGGCGAGCTGCTGGTCATCCCACAGTCGGGAACGCTTCGGCTGTTCACCGAGATGGGGCGGATGGAGCTTGCGCCCGGATGGGTCGGCCTCATCCCGCGAGGCGTGAAGTTCCGGGTCGAGGTCGATGGCGAGGCGCGCGGCTATGTCGCCGAGAACCATGGCGCGCTGTTCCGCTTGCCGGAGCTTGGTCCGATTGGCTCCAACGGCCTGGCCAACGCCCGCGACTTCGAAACGCCGGTGGCCGCATATGAGGACAGCGACCGTCCGTGCGAGGTCGTCCAGAAATATCTGGGTTCGCTTTGGACGACGACGCTGGATCACTCGCCGCTGGACGTCGTCGCCTGGCACGGAAACCTCGCGCCCTGCCGCTACGAGCTGGCGCGGTTCAATGTCATCGGCACGATCAGCTTCGACCATCCCGACCCGTCGATCTTCACCGTGCTGACAAGCCCAAGCGACGTTCCCGGCCGCGCCAATGCCGATTTCGTCATCTTCCCGCCGCGCTGGATGGTGGGCGAGGACACGTTCCGCCCGCCCTGGTTCCACCGCAACGTGATGAGCGAGGCGATGGGCCTGATCCACGGCGCCTATGACGCCAAGGCGGACGGCTTCGCGCCGGGCGGCCTGTCGCTTCACAATATGATGAGCGGCCATGGGCCCGATGTCGAAAGCTGGCGCAAGGCGAGCGAGGCCGAACTGAAGCCGGTCAAGATCGAGGGGACGATGGCATTCATGGTCGAAAGCTGCTGGCCCTATAAGCCGACGAA
>CAMPIY010000073.1 GCA_946886645.1 uncultured Sphingomonas sp. | reverse complement strand
TTCCTGTCCTTCCTCCCCGCCAGCCACGCCTATGAGCATAGCGGCGGCCAGCATTTCCCGATCGCGCTCGGCGGGCAGATTTATTACGCCGAAAGCCTCGAAAAGCTGGCGGCCAATATCGAGGAGGTGAGGCCGACGATCATGGTCGTCGTCCCGCGCCTGTTCGAGATGCTCCGGGCGAAGATCATGAAGCAGGTGGAGAAGGACGGCGGCCTCCCGCAATATCTGATGAGCCGCGCCCTCTCGATCGAGGCCAAGCGCAACCAGAAAAGGTCGCGGCCGTGGGACCTGCCGATGGACGGCCTCCTCTCGTTGACCCTGCGCAAGAAGGTTCGGCGCAAGTTCGGTGGCCGGATGAAGGCGATGGTGTCGGGCGGCGCGCCGCTCAACCCCGACGTCGGGCTGTTCTTCCAGGCGATGGGCCTGCCAATGCTCCAGGGCTACGGCCAGACCGAAGCCGGGCCGGTGATCAGCTGCAATCGCCCCAAGGCCGGCATCCGGATGGACACCGTCGGCCCGCCGCTGATGAATACGGAAGTGCGCATCGCCGACGACGGCGAGATCATGGTTCGCGGCGAGCTGGTGATGCGCGGCTACTGGCACAATGCGGACGAGACCGCGCGGGTGCTTCAGGACGGCTGGCTGGCGACGGGCGACGTCGGTCATCTCGACGACAAGGGCCGGATCGTTATCACCGACCGCAAGAAGGACCTGATCGTCAACGATAAGGGCGACAATGTTTCGCCGCAGCGGGTCGAGGGGATGCTGACGCTCCAGCCGGAAATCCTGCAGGCCATGGTCTATGGGGACCGGCGCCCGCACCTGGTCGCATTGCTTGTGCCGGATCCGGAAGAGATGCGCCGTTTCAAGGACGATCCGGACGCTATGCAAAAGGCGCTGTCGAAGGCCGTCGACCGGGTGAATGCCGAGCTGTCGGTCGTCGAGAAAGTGCGCCGCTTCATCCTCGCCGACGAGCCATTCACGGTCGAAAACGAGCAGCTAACCCCGTCGATGAAAATCCGCCGTCACGTCATCGGCAAGGCCTATGACGAGCGGCTTGGCGCGCTTTACGCGCGTTAGTTCAGCGGCGCGTGTAGGGCACGAAAGGGCCGAAAACGCATGCAGGCCCGCGCATCCCGCTGCTGAGATCGACCGTGTAGTTCAGGTCTCCAGCGCATAGCTGCGAGCCAAGCGGGCGGGTCACCAATGTTCGCGAGCCGCTGGCGAGTCCGGAGCATCCGCCGGGCGGGCGCTGGATATAAACCGTGCTGCCCTTGCGAAACAGGATCGTGTTGTCGTCGATCACCTGCATGCTCCGCAATTCGAAATTGGCCACGCAGCGCTGGGCGGGTCCGGGGGTCCGGCCGGCCAGGGCTTCGGCCAATTCCCGCTGCGCGTCTTGTCCGGGTGCCCGGTTGTAAGGGGCGGCGGTGCATGACGCCATCATCAGGCCGCCCAGGACGACGGCGGTGGAACGGATATTCGCCATGGAGCTTCTCTCCTCGCAACCCTTTCGGCCCTGTAACGCACAAGGTCGAGGTTCGGCCTAACGAAAATTGTCCTTGGCGGTGCGAAGGCTCGCAAATTCATCGACATCGCGGGCCAGCAGGAAGGGATTGGTATTGCGCTCGATGCCGACCATGGTGGGCACCGTGGGCTGATCCGCGGCTCGGGCTTGCTCCACGGCCGCCAGCCGCCGGGCAATCGGATCGCTATCCGGAAAGGCGTTTGCGGCGAAGCGGGCATTGGCGAGCGTATATTCGTGGGCGCAATAGAGTTGCATGTCCTCCGGCAGTTCCGCCAACCGCCCCAGCGAGCGATGCATCTGCTCCGGCGTGCCCTCGAACAGCCGGCCGCATCCCATCGCGAACAAGGTGTCGCCGACGAATGCGACCTCGTCGCTGCGAAAAATGTAGGCGATATGGCCGAGCGTGTGGCCGGGAACCTCCCAAACCTCGGCTTCATGTCCGCCGATCGAGATTCGGTCGCCCTCGGACAGCGGGTGATCGAGGCCCGGGACGCGCCCATTCTCCCCGGCCGGACCCCAGATTTCGGCGCCGGTCGCTTCCTTGATGGCGAGGTTTCCGCCGGTGTGATCCGGGTGCCAGTGCGTGTTGAGGATTTTCGTGATCCGCCATCCGCGCCGCCCTGCCTCGGCAAGGACCGGCGCGGGGTCGCCCGGATCGACCACAGCGGTCTCGCCGCTGGCTTCGTCATGGACCAGCCACAGATAATTGTCCGCGAATGCCGGGACCGCGGCGATGTCCAACGCGGCCATTACCAGCTTCCCGTGTTGGACATGGACGCCCACGGTTCGGCGGCGGGAAGGCGATCGCCCTTCTGCAGCAACTCGACCGAGATTCCGTCGGGGCTTTTGACGAACGCCATATGGCCATCGCGCGGCGGCCGGTTGATCGTCACGCCGGCATCGGAAAGCCGCTGGCAAGTCGCGTAAATATCATCGACGGCGTAGGCGAGATGGCCGAAATTTCGGCCGCCGCCATAGCCGGCTTCGCCCCAATTATGGGTCAGCTCGACCTCGGCATCGTCGCCCGGGACACCCAGGAAGATGAGGGTGAACTTGCCCTGCGGCATTTCCATTCGCCGCCGCTCCTCGAGGCCGAGGAGCTGAAAGAATGCGATGGTCGCTTCCGGATCGGACACTCGAAGCATCGAATGCAGGAATTTCATGAGCGATACGCTCCCTCTTGGCCCGTCGCGGTCGGCGGGCCGACTAGCCCAGAGATTGTTTCACGGCAGGCCAATTGCAACCGGCCGGACGTTCAATCTTGCGGCTTGTCGGTGCCTTCGCCGTCGCCTTCAGGCCGCGTCGCGACCTGGTTGGTGACGGTGAGCGGTGCGTCGGTCATGGCCAGCGCCTCGCGGGCGGCCTTGCCGGTGGGGCCGTTCGGATCGGCCGCGACGGCCTTCGTCCAATATTCGCGCGCCTTGGCATCTTCGCCCGCCGCCTTGAACACATGGCCCGCCTCGAACATCACCTCGGGCGAATCCGGAACCATCGCAAGCGCCCGGTTGATCGAGGATTTCGCGGTCGGGATGTCATCCTCGCGGATGGCGAGCGCGGCGGAGAAGTACCAGAGATAGGGGTCTTCGCTGATCGTCTTGGCCGCCTCGGTAATCTTGGCCCGCGCCGTCTTGAAATCGCCCTGCGCTTCGGCGGCCCGGGCGCGGTCGACCAGGGCGAGTCCGTGCTGCTCGGCCTGCAGCCCGTTGCCCTGCAGCGCCTTGTCGAGCGCCAGCGCGGCCTTGCCGGGCTGTCCCGCGGCGATCCACATATTGCCGGCGGCGGCCAGCGCCCGGTCATGCGCCGGGTCCCCGGAAGGGGTAAGGTCCGCAACGCTTTCAAACGCTCCTGCCGCCTCGGCGAACTTGCCCGCCTTGCTTGCTTCGAGCGCCCGGCACGACTGCGCCTCCTGCGTCAGGACCGACGGGCAGGCCGAAGGGGCCGGCTGGGCGGCCGCAAGGGCGATGGCGACAATCGGGATCATTTGATTCGCTCCACGAGGCCGGCGAGCTCGACCAGGATCGCGTGGATCTCATGCGGCTCGCTCAGGCGGTGACCGGCTCCTTTGACGATGCGTAGCTGGACATCGGATGAATGAAGGTCGGCGAGCAGCCTTATGGGCACGCCCATCGGCACTTCCTCGTCTAGCTCGCCATGAACCAGCCGGACGGGGATGATCAGGTCGATCGGCGAATAGAGCAACCGATGCGCCTCGCCCGACGCCGCGAAGCCGAGGTAGGTCACGGAAGGCTCGGGGCCATAGGGGTTGGGCTTCTCCAGCTTTCCGTCGAGGTTGAGGGTTTCCTTGTCTTCGACGCTTAGGCCCCAATCGGTGAAGTCGGGCGCCGCCGCGATCCCGAGCAGGCCCTGGACCCGGTCCTTCCGCTTCATCGCGGCGTGGATCGCCAGCCACCCGCCCATGGACGAGCCCGCAATAATCAGTGGGCCTTCCGTCAGCATGTCGATCGCCGCGAGAATCTCTTCCAGCCATCGGGTCAACGTGCCGTCGGCGAAATCGCCCCCGCTAGAGCCGGTCCCGGAATAGTCGATCCTGAGGCAGCCGAGCCCGCGCGTCGCGCAAAAGGCGTCGATCGCCTCGGCTTTCGCGCCTTCCATGTCGGAGGCGTAGCCTGGCAGGAACATGATGGTGGGTGCACCGTCCTTCGGCTCGCGGAACCGGTAAGCAATTCGGCGGCCGTCGCCCGGATCGAAATAGGCCAGCTCGGTCGGAGGGATTTGAGGAGGTTGCATGACCTGCCCTTGGCGCAAAAATGCAGCCGACGACAAGCCTTGGCCTATTCCTACTCGGCCGCTTCCTTGTCGCGATCCCGCTTGTCGGGGCAGGCCTTGCGGATCGCGGCATAATCCACCGCCGTCAGCGACGGCTGGTAGTTGCGGCCGGCCCGATAGGATGCGGCGAACTCCCTGGCGCGATCCTTGCTGCGTGGATGGCTGTTGAGCCATTCGACCGCGTCGAAGTTGCCGTCTTCCTTGTCGAGGTGGCTAAATAGGGCCGCGGTCGGCCTTGGATCGATATTGGCGCGGTCAAGCGATGCGATGGCATCCGCGTCGGCCTCAGCCTCATTGGCGCGCGTATAGCTTAGCGAGACGAGCTGTTCGGCATTGGCGCCGACCCCGCCCGCGAACAGGCGGATGAGCGCGCCGATGCCGAGCTCGCGGATCAGGGCCTGCGTGACGTGCCGCCGGCGGACATGGGCGACTTCGTGAGCAAGCACCCCGGCCATGGCGTCGGGGTTCTTCGTTTCCTCGAGCGCCCCGTCGAAAATCACGATTTGGCCGCCGGGCAGCGCCGCGGCGTTGAAGATTCCGACGTCGATCAGCGTCATGGCGATCGGAACCTTGGCATCGGGTTCGATTCGATGCGCCATCTTCTCGAGCGCCTGCTTCGCGGCGGGGCTGCGGCAGGCATTGTCGCCGAAATCGCCGACCAGCGCGGTGCCGAGGTTGCGCTCCCAGCTGGCCGGCACCAGCGGCGCGAGCCAGGCAGGGGCCGAATAGCCCACGAAGAGCACCGCGCCGGCAATCCCGGCCAGCGCCAGCGTCGCCTTGCCTAGGCCGACGCGGTCGATCCAGCCGCCGTACCGGCCGGCCTTGGGGAGCAGGGCGCGGACGGACTCGTCGACCGGCTGTTCCAGAACCAGCCGCCAACCCGCCCAGCCCTTGCGCGACAAGACCAGCATCCGCCGATCCTCGTCGACAATGCTCAGGTCGCCGACCGATATTGCCGTCCGATCACCGCCGGTCTCGATGACCAGCTCGCCATTTTCGGCGCGGATGTCGGCCTCATGCTGATCCGCGGTCAGCCCGTCGAATAATGTGCCCCGGCTCATGGACGCTCAGATAGCGCCGATATCGAACGCATCGGCGAAGCCTTCCGCCTCGGTTGGCGCGCGGGTCGTCGATTGGCTCAGTTCGCTGGTGTTGATGTTGCCGTACAGGTGCATGTGCCGGACCATGAAGGCCCAGTTGCGATAGCCCCAATAGGCAAGGCCGAAGCCGAGCGTGACGACAGCCAGCGCGATGTTGCCCAGGAACAGCTTGATCCAGTCCCAGGTGCTGGCGTCGAAACCGAATTCCAGGTTCCCGAGGGAAAGCGATTCCGCCGCCTTGCGGTAGAATTTGGCATAGAAGCACATCACCATCAGCGGGATGATCAGATAGACGAGCGCGAACAGGCCGACGAATATGGCCATGATGCTCGTGCTGTTCTCGCCGCCGCGCGGACCGGCGATGACAAATCCGAACAGGGCCGCTGCGATGCCGCCGACGATCAGCGCCGCAATCGGCATGAGGTAAACGCCGGCCCAGCGCGCGCCGAGACCCTCGGCGTCGAGCTCGCTGCGGAACTGCAAATCGCCGAAGCTCATCGCGTTCCAGCGGCTGCGCCACAGGCGCGTCGCGGCCCAGGGCCAGGCAATCCACATGGTCATCGCCGCCAGCGCCACGCGGCCCAGATATTCGCCGCCATAGTTCCAGCCGGGATCGTTGCTTCCGCCCCGGATTCCGCGCCACCAGCTGCGCGACAGGCGATAGCGGAGCGCGCGGAAGCGGGCGAACCCGCCCAGGTAGATGAGGCCGATGTAGAACAGGGTGATGATTCCGACGGCCGCGCCTTCCTTGCCGCGCGCAACCATCGCCGGGAACAGGAACTGGATGAACAGGAAGAAGGGGATCAGCACGGCCATGACGATCAGGAAGCCGATGAACATCTCCTTGCCGGTGCCCGACCATTCCATCCGGTCGCCGATCACTTCGGTCCGGCTCCACAGATAGCGGCGCTGCCGCGCGGTCGCCCAGAAACGGTAGATGCCAAGCGTGACGATGGTCAGCAGGACGTTGGTCGCGGCGATCGGCAGATATTCGCGCCATGTCCCGGTAAAGCGGACCGCCCGTTCGGGCTCCACGCTCGTCATCGCATCCATGATTTCCCCCGTTACCCCAACACGTTGCGGCCAAGGTAACGGGGGATTCTTAATAGGAAAGTCCTATTTGCTCGCGACTATTTGAGGAAAGCCTCGACCGCCGCGCCGAATGCTTCCGGCTGGTCGAGCATGACGAAATGCCCGGCCTCGGCGACGTCTGCGAAACTGATGTTCGGCGCGCCTGAATATTGGCGCGCGTAGAATGCCAGGGTCGCGTCCTTGCCGAATTTGGACGCGCTCCACGGCACCACCACCGTCATCGGAGTTTGGATCGCTCCAAGCGAGGGGCGAAGGTCGGTGGTCATATCCTCGTACATGGCCTGGCCCGTCACGCGGGGGTCGGCGGCGGCCGCCCATACAGCCATTTTGGCCCGGCTTTCCGGCTTTAGCGCAAGCCCGGCCACGTCGGACGTGGCGTCGACCGGCTTGCCGTAGCGGGCCGCGACCTGGTCCCGCATCATCCTGGCAATCGGCTCGATCGAGGCGGACGTCGGCTCCTCCCCGCCGCGCGCCATCAGCACCGCGAAGAAAGGCAGTGCATCGACGACCATCAGCTTCTCGACCTTGCCGGGATGCGCCTTGGCGAACATCAAGCCGGCTAGGCCGCCCATCGAATGGCCGATGACCGGTGCCTTCGCGATCTTTTCGCGGTCCATATAGGCAGCAAGGTCGGACACGATCCCGTCGAGGATTCCGGCTTTCAGGTTGGAGCCTGGCTCGTCGCCCGCGAATCCATTGACCTGGACCAGATAGACGCTGTGATGCCTGGCGAGCTCGGGCGCGACGCCGTCCCACACGCCGCGCGGGGAGGCGAGGCCGGGGATGAGGATGACCGGCGAACCGCTTCCCATCTTCACGATGGAGATATGGTCCATCCGGACTTCGGCCTGGGCGGATGCTGCCGGCGATGATGGTTGGGCGAACGCGGGCAAGGGGGTGGCGATCGCGGCGAGGGCCGCGGCAATGATCAGCTTTTTCATGAGGTCAGTCCTTTGACGGTGAAGTGAAAATATCTTCGATGGGAAGGGCGAACAGCTCGGCGATCCTGAACGCCAGCGGCAGCGAAGGATCGTATTTGCCGGTCTCGATCGCGTTCACGCTCTGGCGGGAAACCTGAAGCCGGTCGGCCAGATCCTGCTGGCTCCAGTCGCGCTCCGCCCGCAGCACCTTGAGGCGGTTCTTCATGCGCAGCCTCCGGTCGATCCGACGGTCAGCTTGTTGTAGATGCCGCCAACGCCCAGCCCCAGGAACCAGAAGAAGGCGGCGCCGAACCCACCATTGCCCGGCGGCACCAGATCGAAATTCTGCAGGAATTCCCAGACGGTGACGATCGTCAGGCAGAAGGCGGTGGCGACGAGGCACTGGCGGACCAGCAGCATCCGCACGAACTCGTCCTGTTCCTCGACCAGCAAGCGCATGACCGCCCAGAAGACGCCGACGATCGGTAGCGCGGGGGCAATCGCCAGCGCATAGGCCACCACGCCGGTCGGGTGGCTTTGCTGGAACAGATGGATCGAGCCGAACAGCAGCACGATGTAGGCGGTCATCAGTACCGCCAGGCGGACCACATAACGGCGCATTGCCGGGCTGCGGTAACGAGTCATGTCAAAGCTCCTAATCATTAAGTCAATGCTGCTTTACATTGCGCGCATGCGCTCTGTCAAGCTCGCTTGTCAAAAAGATTGGGGTGCTTGAATTTCGTTGCGCTTGAAGGCGTTGCTGCGCTGCACTAGGTGCATTTTCCATGTCAGAGATGTTCAAGATCGCCCTGCCCGACGGTTCCTCGCGCGAAATGCCGCAGGGGTCGACGCCGGCCGACGTGGCGGCGGCGATCGGTCCGGGCCTCGCCAAGGCCGCGCTGGCGGCGCGGGTCGATGGCGAGCT
>CAMPIY010000072.1 GCA_946886645.1 uncultured Sphingomonas sp. | reverse complement strand
CCGCGCGAGGAAGAGTTCAGGCTTTTATCCGACGCGCTTCGAACGATCGCCGGAGAGGTCAGGCGAACGCCGGCTCCTGCCTGGCAGGCTGTTTCGCCGACTTGAGGTCGAAGCGGTCGGCGTTCATCACCTTGGTCCAGGCGGCGATGAAGTCGCGAACGAACTTCTCCTCATTGCCACGCTCGGCATAGACTTCGGCGGTCGCACGCAACTGGCTGTTTGACCCGAAGATGAGGTCCGTCCGGGTCGCCCGCCACTTCTCCTGCTTGCCGCCACGGTCATAGCCGACGAATAGCTCGTCGCCGCTGTCGTCGACCACCTTCCAGAAGGTATCGTCGTCCAGAAGGTTGACGAAGAAGTCATTGGTCAACTGGCCCTTGCGGTTGGTGAGCACGCCCTCGGGCCGGTCCTTGTGGTTGGCGCCGAGCACGCGCAGCCCGCCGAGAAGCACCGTCATTTCCGGCGCGGACAGGCCGAGCAACTGCGCGCGGTCGATCAGCAACTCTTCCGTCGGAACGCTGTGCTTGGTCTTCAGATAGTTGCGGAACCCGTCCGCGACCGGCTCCATCACGTCGAAGCTTTCGACGTCGGTCCATTCCTGCGTCGCGTCGCCGCGACCGCCGGTGAAAGGCACCTTCACGTTGAAACCGGCGTCCTTCGCCGCCTTCTCGACCGCCGCCGTGCCGGCGAGGACGATGGCATCGGCCATCGACAGACCACCGCGAAGCTCGTCGATCTTCGCCAATATGTTCGCAAGCTCGTCCGGCTCGTTGACCGCCCAGTCCTTTTGCGGCGCAAGGCGCAAACGACCACCATTGGCGCCGCCGCGGTAATCCGACTTGCGATGCGTCGAAGCCGATGCCCAGGCGGTTTTGACCAATTGGCCGATGCTTAGCCCAGCGCCTAGAATCTTGTCCTTGAACGCCGAGACGTCGCCATCCGATGGCATCGAGCCCGCCGGCACCGGATCCTGCCAGAGCAGATCTTCTGCCGGAACTTCCGGCCCGAGGTAGCGGACCTTGGGCCCCATGTCGCGATGGGTCAGCTTGAACCAGGCGCGCGCCCAGGCGTCCTTGAACGCCTCATGGTCGTTGCGGAACTTCTCCGAGATGGCACGGAATTCGGGGTCTTCGCGAAGCGCCATGTCCGCGGTGGTCATCATGGTCGGCACGCGCTTGTTCGGATCGTGCGCGGCGGGCGCCATGTCTTCCGGCTTCTGGTCGATCGGCTGCCATTGCTGCGCGCCGGCCGGCGAGCGCACCAACTCATAGTCATAGTCGAGTAGCAGTCGGAAATAATTCTCCGACCATTGCGTCGGGGTATTCACCCACGACCCCTCGATGCCGCTGGTAATCGTATGCTCGCCAAAGCCGCTTTCGTGCGCGCTGGCCCAACCCAGGCCCTGCAATGCGATGTCCGCCGCCTCGGGCGCGGCATCGACCAGGCTCGGGTCGCCGGCGCCATGCGCCTTGCCGAATGTGTGGCCACCGGCGGTCAGAGCGACGGTTTCCTCGTGGTTCATCGCCATGCGCTCGAACGTCACCTTGATGTCGCGCGCCGACTGGAGCGGATCGGGGTTGCCGCCCGGCCCTTCCGGATTGACGTAGATCAGGCCCATCTGGATCGCGGCGAGCGGATTCTCCAGCTCCAGCTCTTCTTCGGGGATGATACGGGTCTTGTTGCCTTCCTGGCCGACCCATTGCTCTTCCGTACCCCAATAGACGTCGCGCTCGGGCTCGTAGATGTCCTGACGCCCGCCGCCGAAGCCGAAGGTCGGTCCGCCCATCGATTCGATCGCGACATTGCCGGCCAGGATGAACAGGTCGGCCCAGCTGATCGATTTTCCGTACTTCTGCTTCACCGGCCACAGCAGCCGCCGCGCCTTGTCGAGGTTGCCATTGTCCGGCCAGCTGTTGAGCGGGGCAAAGCGCTGGTTGCCCGAATTGGCGCCGCCGCGGCCGTCGGCGGTGCGGTAGGTGCCCGCCGCGTGCCAGGCCATGCGGATCATGAACGGACCATAGTGACCATAGTCCGCCGGCCACCACGACTTGCTGTCGGTCATCAGCGCGGTGAGGTCGTCCTTGAGCGCCTGATAGTCGAGCTTCGAGAAGGCTTCGGCATAATCGAAATCCTCGCCCCTCGGGTTGGGCGAGACTCCGCCTTGATGGAGGATGTCGATCGGCAGCGACTCCGGCCACCAATCGCGATTGGTTCGGCCAAGCAGGGATCGTACCGTGGTCGGCTTCGCTACGGGGCATCCGCCCATTTCACCGGTCTTCGCGTCCATGACGTGGCTCTCCTCGCTGCAATGTCGGGCGACGCTAGGCCCCGCCCCTTAACGAAGGAAACGAACAAAGTTGGTCAGTGAGACGGGAAAAATCGATTAGTCCATGTGCCTGAGGCCGATGCGGAGATAGTCGTAGCCCGTGACCAGCGTCAGGGCGGCCGCGGCCCAAAGGCTCGCCAGCCCGGTGGAGTGGACCCACGGCTCCCCCGGGAAAGCCCCACCGAGGATCAGCGCGCCCAGCGAGACAAGCTGGAAGGTGGTCTTCCACTTGGCCAGCCGGCTGACCGGCATGGACACGTTGAGCGGCGCGAGGAATTCGCGAAGGCCGGAGACGATGATCTCGCGCAGCAGGATCACCAGCGCCGCGAGGATATGGAAGCTGTGGATGACCGGCTCGCCGCTGTTATTGCGGGTCGACACCAGCATGACGATGACGGCGGCGACCATGATCTTGTCGGCAATCGGGTCGAGGAATTGGCCAAGCCGGGAAATCCTTCCCTGCGCCCGGGCGAGGTAGCCGTCGAAATAATCGGTGATCCCGACCACGCAGTAGAGAACGAAGGTGATCGCATAATCGATCGGCGTCGGCCGCCACAGCAGGAACACCAGGATCGGCACCGCCAGGATGCGCGAAAGCGTCAGCAGGTTGGGCAGCGTCAGCATTGACCTTTGGCTAGGCCATGGCGCGGCGATTGCACAGCCCGAAAAGCCGCAGGCTTGCGGGGCGGGGCCAAGCCGCTATCACCACAGGCAACGACGATGCAGAACACCGTGCACCTCCTTCGCACCCGGCGCTTCCTGCCGATCTTCGTCACCCAGTTCCTCGGCGCGTTCAACGACAATTTGTTCCGCACCGCGATGGTGATGCTGGTCATCTACGGCATCTATAAGGACGCGACGCAGGAAGCGACGTTCAGCGCGATCGCCGGCGGGCTGTTCATCCTGCCCTTCTTCCTGCTGTCGGCCCTGTCAGGTCAGCTGGCGGACGAGCGCGACAAGGCGAAGATCGTCCGCATCGTGAAAACTGCCGAGATATTGATCATGATCGTCGGGGCCGCGGGACTGCTTTGGCACAGCGTGCCGCTGCTGCTCGCCGCGCTGACCGCGATGGGCATCCACTCGACCTTCTTCGGCCCGATCAAATATGCGATCCTGCCTCAGCACCTCAACAAGGATGAAGTGCTCGGCGGCACCGGGCTGGTCGAGGCGGGAACCTACATCGGCATCCTCGGCGGCACGCTGCTCGGCGGCATCCTAGTACTGCAGAATCCGGATGGCACCTTCCACGCCGAATGGGCCGCGCTTGGCGTCCTGTTGGTCGCGCTGATTGGCCGCGTCGCTGGTCATTTCGTCCCACCTGCCCCGCCCGATCCCGACGCGCCGCCATTTCACTTCGACTGGCACATCGTCCGCGCCTCGGTGAAGCTGGTCAATGCGACCATGCACGTCCCGCGCCTGTTCCTGGCAATCCTCGCGATCAGCTTCTTTTGGGCGATGGGCGCGGTGCTCGCCGCGCAGTTCCCGCCGCTGGTGAAGAATGCGCTTGGTTCCGACCAGACGGTCGCGACACTCTTCCTGGCGACCTTTTCCGTGGGCGTCGCCATCGGATCGGTGGCGGTCAACCGGCTGCTGAAGGGCCAGGTATCCGCCCGCTATTCGCCTGCCTCGGCCTTGTTGATGGGCCTGTTTGTGCTCGATCTCTATCGGCGGGTGAAGGGTTGGCCGCCGGTCACGGATGGGCTTCGCGACCTCACGGCATTCTGGGCTGTCCCGAATAGCTGGATGGTGGTCCTGGACCTGCTGGGCGTCGCCATTGCCGGCGGCATGTTCGTCGTGCCGCTCTACGCCTTCCTGACGACGACCGTTTCCAAGGCGGAAACGGCCCGCACCATCGCCGCCAACAATATCGTCAACTCAGGCTTCATGGTCGCGGCGACGCTGATCCTGACCGTGGCCGTCCAAATGGGCGTGACGGTGGCCGACAGCCTGTTGATCGTTGCGGTCGCCAGCCTGCTGTCGGCGTGGCTCGGCTGGAAGCTTCACCTCGCCTGCGATTAGGCAAAGCGCCCGAGCACAAGGGAGACTTTGCGAAGCGAAGGCGAGCTTGTGTCGAAGAGAGCGCGCATGCCGGCCAGCCTCGCGGAGCGAGGACTGACGGCGCGGATTCACTCCGCGCCGGCTCGCACCTATGCCAGGTAGATCGCCATGAAGAGGAAGCCGCCGACGAACGTCAGAGCGAAGATGCGAAGATCGTCTGAAAGCCCTGCAGGCGCCGGATCGGCCGCAGCAATCGCATAGGATTTCCCCCGCCCGAAGACGCGGGTCCGGAATTGATTGGCGGGGCTTCGCAACATCCGCATGACGACTTTCTTAACGACTTTTTTACCAAGTCATCAACGTCGCAAATACGCATCATGCTCCACCCGTCCCAAGACGGGACGGATGCTCTCTCCCCCCTGTTTGAGGTCAGGCCGTGCGGCGGTTGTGGACGGCGGGGCTGTCGGTTTTCGCGTCGCGGGAGCGAAGCATGGCCGCGGCCTGATCGCCGCTCATCGGCTTTCCAAAATACCAGCCTTGCCCGACCGCGCAGCCGAATCCCGCGACGGCGGCATGGGTCGCTGCATCCTCGATGCCCTCGACCGTGACCGGCACGCCAATCGCGTCGGCGAGCGTGGTGACCGCGCGGACGATGGCAGCGCTTTCCCTGTCGTCCTGAAGCGTCGAAACGAAGCTGCGGTCGATCTTGATGACGTCGAACGGCAGTGAGCGCAGGTGCGCGAGCGAGGAGAAACCCGTCCCGAAATCGTCGAGCGCCAACTTCACGCCCTGGTTCTTGAGGCCGGTGACGATCTGCTTGGCCAGGTCGAGGTCGGCGAAGAGCGAGCTTTCGGTAATTTCCACGACCAGGCGCTCGGCGGGGAAGCCTGCTTCCGACAGCAGCCGGACGATGCGTTGCGCAAGCCAGCTATCGGTAAGCTGCGTCGGCGAGATGTTGACCGACAGCTTGATCGCCGGGTCCCAATCGGCTGCCTGAGTCAGAGCAGCCAGGATGACCTGCTCCGACAGTCTTCCGATCAGCCCATGTTCTTCGGCCACCGGAATGAAGCGATCCGGCTCGATCAGGCCGGTCAGCGGATGCTCCCAGCGTGCCAGCACTTCGAAGCCGATCACCTCGCCCGTGCGAAGGTCGACCTGCGGCTCGAAGAAGGGGACGAACTGGCCATGTTCCAGACCGTGGCGGATGCCCTGCTCGATCTCGCTATGGACGATCAGGGCCCGTTCCATCCCCTCGTCGAACCAGATGGGTCGAGCGGAGCGGGCCGATTTGGCGCGGTCGAGCGCAATATCGGCACGGCGCAGGAAATCGGGAATCTGGCCCTCTTCGGGAATCGACGCGGCGATGCCGAGGAAGGCGCCGACCTGGACCAGCCGCCCTTCGGCCTCGAACGGGCGGGTAACGGACCGGAGAAGCCGCTCGCCCAATTGCTCGACCTCGGCGAACTCCTCTTTCGACGCGGCGAAGGCCACGGCGAACTCGTCGCCCGAAAGGCGCGCCACCAGATGACCCGGCCCGACGCCCTGTTCCAGAGAGGCGGCGATCATGCGCAGCATACGATCGCCGACGTCATAGCCGTGACGGTCGTTCACCGCCTTGAACCGGTTGAGCTGGAGCGAGAAGATGATCAGAGACTGGCCGGCTTCCGCGGCCGCGCAGCGGAGTTCTTCGCCCCGGTCAGCAAAACCCTTGCGGTTGAGCAGGCCGGTCATTCCATCGGTCGATGCGATCAGCGCGGCGCGGGCCTCGCCCTCTTTCCGCATCTCCGTCTCATGTTGAAGGTCGACATAGCGGCGCCAGCCGAACAGGATCAGCGCGACGTTCAGGGTCAGCGCTATCGAAGCGACCTTCAGGCCCGGCCCAAGCTCGCGGCCGGCGAAGGCCAGGCGCTGGAAAAATTCGCTGCCGTTCCAGATAAGCATGATGACGGCGGCAATGAGGATGCCAAGCACCAGCATGTCCCGCCGCGCATTGGCGAGCGACATGTTCCGGTCCCGCGACGCGGACTTCGAAAACAAAAAACTGCGCACATGGAATGACTAACGTGGATTGCTTAATATTTTGTCCACGTTGGAGGGATTCGACCGGACTCGTCGGCGCTAATTGCCGAAGCCGCGTTTCTTGAGGTGGAATGCGATCAACTCGCCTAGCCGTCCGCCGGCAAGGCCCCTGCGCATTGGCCGCTGGAGAAGATCGACGTCGGGGCCGCTGTTGCCCTCCACCAGGATCGGGCCGTTCGCCGTGATGGCTACGTCCCACCCGATCACGGTCCGGTCGGCGAAGGCGCGGTGCGCCCGCGTCGCCAATTCGCAAGCCTCGTTCCAAAGGGGCAGAGCCCTGCCCGCGATCGGCCGGCCCGTGTCGGGGTGCGTTTCCAGCCATCCAAGCCGCGCATCGTCGCCAAGGTTGCTGGCAGGGCCGAGCACACCGCTCCTCAAATGGACTTCGGCGGCGATGCCGCCGGCGTGGATGTTATCGACAACGACATTGCGCCCGATCGCCATCCGGAACACGGCCGCGACCACTTCCGGCCGGCCCTTCTCATCTAGGCAGGTCATGATCCGCGCGGTGCTCAGCGCGCCGTTGCTGAGATCGGCAATGTCGGGATGGTTGATCATCCGGGGCTGGACGAGACGAGGAATTGCGACGGATTCCGCGACCAGGCGCTTCAGCAATGCCGCCTCTTCAACCACGTCGCCCGTCATCGAGCGATACCGGCCCTTGCCGGCATGGTCCCAGCGTTCGGCGCCTTTCCCGCCACGTGCCGTGACCGGCTTCAGGAAGAGATCGGCTTCGGGAAGCTTGCCGGCCCACTCGCCAAACCAATCCAGCGTGCCTCCACGAGCGATGAGGACGATCGGTACGGCGCCGATGCCATGTTCGCGGCAATGCGAGGCGAAGGCGGCCTTGTCGTTGAGCGGCGACGTGCCGGGCCAGTTCAGCAGGCGGAACAGCGCCAGCTTGGTTTCGAACCGGTTGAGGAACTCTCCTGAGCGCCGGCGAGGCTCCGCTTCGTACAGCGAGAAAATATAATACCAGCGGGGAAGAATTCCGTTGGCGAAATAGATGCGCAGCTGATCGATCAACTGGAGCGGGATCGGGCGGCCATACCGGTTGGCAATGATGCGCCCGTTCCGGCAGGTGAATCGCACCATCTGGCCAAGAAGGAACCACGGCCAGGTCAGCCAGGCTCGCCATACACGCCGCCGGTCGATCGACGATACGGTATGGAAATAGTGGCGGGCATAGGTGTCGTGGATCACCGCCCTGGTCCCCTGTGGGGCTGGTGCGAAGGCGCGGCGCGCCACAACGGGCACGCCGGCGACCCGATAGACATACTTCTGCGAGGCCTTGCCCAATCCTGCGTGGTCCTTGTCCAGGTCTTGCCCGGAAATATCAGCCCAATTCAACGAGTAAGCTTTCGCATCCCTGGTGCGGACGGCGGGACTCGAACCCGCATGCCCTCACGGGCAGAAGATTTTAAGTCTCCAGCGTCTACCATTCCGCCACGTCCGCACGAGCGAAGACGAACCGCTACTCGGCCGCGATTTCGCCTAAGTTCAGCCGTTCCCGCATCTCCTTGCCCGGCTTGAAGTAGGGGACGCGCTTGGCGTCGACATCGACGGACTCGCCGGTACGCGGATTGCGGCCGACGCGGGCATCGCGCTGACGGGTCGAAAAGGCGCCGAAGCCGCGAAGCTCGACGCGGCCGCCCTTGGCCAGCTGGTCGGTGATGGAATCGAACAGGGCGGAAACCACATTCTCGACCTCGCGCTGCGAAAGGTCAGGAAAATCGCTGCACAGCTTTTGCACCAGCTCGGAACGGATCATCGAAATCCCCGCATGAGTTAAATTGTGTGGCGCCCCCCTGGCGTTGGCGCATTGCCTATCAGCCTGTGTCCCAAAGGAAAAGGGCGCAGATGCATCGCTGCACCCGCGCCCTTCCGTTTCGTTTCGCGACGGGACATTTCCGTCACAATCAAAGGCTTATTTAAGGCCTTCGAACGCTTGTGCGGACTTAAGCCTCTTCGGCTTCGTCCTTCTTGGCCTTGGCCTTTTTGGCCTTGGGCTCCGCCTTCTCAGCCTTCGGCTCGGCGGCCTTCGTCGCGCCAGCCTTTTCCTTCAGCGCGGCGCC
>CAMPIY010000071.1 GCA_946886645.1 uncultured Sphingomonas sp. | reverse complement strand
AGCGGGTCTTCCTTGACCTCCGGGCTGTCCAGCACCTCATATTTCTGCCGGTCGAACAGGGCGTCGAAGCGAATAGTCGGGCCAACGCGGTCATGGTGGTCGCAGCGCGGGCAGACGTAGCCATTGTCTTCCCACTCCTTGGTGAAGACCATGGCCTCGCACTTGCGGCATTTGTGCCAAAGATTGTCGGCGCTCTGACGCTTGGTCAGCGATTGGATGCCGTTACGAACTCGGCTCAGCCAGCTCATCTACAAAAACCTCTTGAGTCCCGGCGGGCGAGGTAGGCCCCGGCCCGTTCGATGTCCACTAAAGCGTGCCCGCGATTTTCCTGAGCGCCGTCGCCGGATCCTCGGCGGCGGTGACCGGGCGGCCGATGACAAGGATCGAGGCGCCCGCGTCGATCGCCTTGCGCGGAGTCATCACCCGCTTCTGGTCGCCCGCCGCCGCGTCGGCCGGGCGGATGCCGGGGACGACGAAGAAACCGTCCTTCCATTTCTTGCGGGCCGCGGCGACTTCGTTGCCCGAACAGACAATCCCGTCGAGCCCTGCCTCGCGCGCCAACCCCGCCAGCCGCTCGACCTGCGCATGGCTGTCATCGGCGACTCCAATGGAATCGAGATCGTTGCCGTCGAGGCTGGTGAGCACCGTAACCGCCACAACCTTGGTGCCCGCCGGCGCAGCCGCTTTCGCGTCTTCCAGCATGGCGCGCCCGCCGGCGGCATGGACGGTCAGCACGGCGGGTGTGATCGGCGACAGCGCCTGGACTGCCTTGGCAACGGTGTTGGGAATGTCGTGCAGCTTCAGGTCGAGGAAGACGGGAAGGCCAAGTTCAGCCAGCTCCATCACTCCGGTCCGTCCATTGTGGCAGAAGAATTCCAGCCCCAGCTTCAGGCCGCCGGCATGCCGCTTCACTGCCGTGGCAATCGTTCGCGCGCGCTCCATGTCGGGCGTGTCGATGGCGACGTAAATCGGGCTGGTCATATCGCCGCCTCATCGCTCTCCGCAGCCGGCATGGGCGCGGCCGGTACCGGCGGACGCTCCGCGATCGCCAGCCGGCGCTTCACGTTCCAGAGACGGCCGCGAAGGATGAGATAAGGCGGAAGGAATCCGATCAGGAAGGTGATGATCAGCAGGATCGGAAGCTTGATGTCGGCCTGAAGGTTGCCCCACAGATTGACGGTTACATCGCCCCAGTTTCGGCTGGCGAAAATGGCGAGCGACACCGCGACCACCACCCAGAACAACGTCCTCAAGAAATTCATCGCGACTCCCCGGCAAGGGCCTTTAGGCGAGCGCGCCGAAGCTGGCTAGCCGTTCGCCGCTCCACGCCTTCGGCTCGCCGCAGGGAGATTCTTGGGGGAGTTGAGCGTTGCACCGCATAGCGCCACACCAGCCATGGGGAGGTCGCGTTAACCATTGGAACGTCAATATAAGCTTGGTCTCGGCGCATTCGCGCTCGGGGTCGGTGCGCTCGCACTGGCCCAGCCGTTCGGCAATACCCATCAAAACGAGGCCGTGGCCGCCCAGGCCAAAATCCTGGCACAGACCACTGCCCGGCTGTCGACCATCGAGCCGGCGAGCCGGAGCCGGATCGATTATGCGAAGCTCGACGCACGGCTTCAGCGAATGGTCGAAAGGCCGGCGATGGTCGGAATGGCGGTCGGGATCGTCGAGAACGGCCGCATCACCTTTTTGAACGGCTATGGCGAGACGATGGAGGGATCGGGCGAGAAAGTAACGCCCGAAACCGTGTTCCGCTGGGCCTCGGTGTCGAAAGGCGTTGCGGCGACGATGGTTGCCAAGCTGGCCGAGGAAGGCAAGCTGAGCTTCGACCAGCCGGTGGCCACCGTCGCTCCGTCGCTTCACCTGCCCGGACGAAACGAGATGGTGGCGACCGTTGGCGACGTGCTCAGCCATCGCCTTGGCCTCTATCGCAATGCCTTCGACAACAAGCTTGAGGAGGGGCAGGATGCGAAGTTCCTGCGCGGGACGCTGGCGACGCTTAACAGTATCTGCCCGCCGGGTACCTGCTGGAGCTATCAGAATGTCGCTTACGACGCGGCGAGCGAGATGGCAGCGAAGGTCAGCGGCGTCCGCTACCAGGAATTGGTCAAGCGCGACCTTTTCCGCCCGCTCGGAATGACCTCGGCAAGCGTCAATCGCGACGGCCTGGTCAACGCCAAAAGCTGGGCGCGGCCGCACAGCGCCGGGCGGCGCGTGCTCGAAGTGAACGACAATTATTATCGCGTGCCCGCCGCTGGCGGCGTCAACAGCAACATCAAGGACATGTCCTTGTGGATGCTGGCGCAGATGGGCGAGATGCCGCAGGTGCTTAGCCCTCAACTGCTCGAGACGATCCACGCCCCTCGGGTGAAGACTCCGGGCGAGCGCCGGCGGATGCGCAAGGTGCTCGAACGGCTGGGCGAGGCGGATTACGGCTATGGCTGGCGAAGCTATGAATATGCCGGGCATCACATCATCGGCCATCGCGGCGGAGTCGACGGCTATCGATCGCTGATCCTGTTCGATCCCAAGATGAAGAGTGGGGTGGTTGCGCTGTGGAACAGCAACACGTGGCAACCGGGCGGCCTGGAATTCGAAGTGATGGACATGCTCTATGGCCTCGACTTCCGCGACTGGATGGAGTTGGACAAGCGCGGCGGGCCTTCCCCGGAACCCGATCTGGCCGCGCGCAAGACGGCCAAGCGCGACGCCTGAGATTGCATGTCGGGCTCGCCGGACCTCACGAGGCGGCGGCTCCAGAAATTCTTCCCGAAGTCCCGGCGCGCAGCGGGCGCCAATAGTCAGTGATGCGGCGGCTCGTTGCGCGCGGCCCGCTTGATGTCTCTGCGGTCCCGCTGATGGGAGACGAAGCGCGTCGCCATCCCTGCGACCGACGTAATCATTCCCGCAATGAGCGCCCACATTTTCCAGCGCGGCTCGTCCGGCGAGGGCCAGGCGACAGCGCCCAGGAACAGCACGCTGAACGTCGATACCAAATAGCCCAGCCCCTTCAGATCCATCGATGATCGCTCCCTCTGTCGTCCCGCCGACGGAACATCGGTTCGGCCGGTGCGCTGTTCGAACGCATCATCAGGAAAAGGGGTTCGACATGCCCGAGACCGAAAAAATGGACGCCATCGCATTGCTCAAGAAGGACCATCGCACGGTCGAGGATCTGTTCGCCGATTATGAAAAGGCCAGTGGCGACAGCCGCAAGCAGAAGCTGGCCACGGACATCTGCCTCGACCTGTCGGTTCATGCCCAGATCGAGGAAGAGATTTTCTATCCTGCGTGTGAAGGCAAGGTCGACGAGGACCTTCTGAAGGAGAGCTACGTCGAGCATGACGGAGCCAAGGTGCTGATTGCCGAAATCCTCGGCGGCGAGCCGAGCGACGAATTTTACGACAGCAAGGTCAAGGTGCTCAGCGAGGAAATCGAGCACCATGTCCAGGAAGAAGAGAAGCGCATGGAGGGCCTGTTTGCCCAGGCCCGCAAGGCCGGCCTCGACATGGACGCGCTCGGCGAGCAACTCGCGGCGCGCAAGGCCGAGCTGACCGAGCAGTTCAAGACCGGTGGAATTCCGACGCCCAAGCTGACGACGATGGAAGAAACGACGGTCTGAACAGCGGATCGCTATGGCGGAGGTAGGTCATGCGCAAATATGCCTATGCCTGGCTGACCCTGGGCTTCTTCCTGGTTTCGTTCGGGCTTCACTGGTTCTTCGGCTGGAAGGCTTTCGCTGACGAGGCGGAGGCCCATCATCAGGCCGTCGAGGTGAACCAATATCTCACGCAAATGGCTCGCGACACGTTCGAGAATTGGCAGTCTGAGTTCCTCCAGCTGCTCTGGCAGGTCGTCGGCCTCGCCTATTTCCTCTATGTCGGGTCGCCTTCGTCCAAGGAAAACGACGACCGGATGGAAGCCAAGATCGACGAGCTGTTGAAGCGGCTTCCGGACGGCGACAAGCTGATCGACGAGCTGGATCACAAATATCTGCGCACGCACGGCCATGCCCAGCCGCATGCTCACGGGGTGTAAGTTGATATTTGATTGCGCGCGGAAATCGTTGCAGAAAAACGGAAATTTGTCATTTTCAGCCTCCGCGGCTATACCGGCGGCGCTACCAGTCGCATGACGTGGGTTACGGGCAGCGGCTATTCCTGATGGATCAGGTCGCTCCTTCCTTCCTCTCCGCCGCTTCTAGCCTTTTTTGGCGGATCGATCGGCGGTCCGCCGCCCGGGAAGGACCCGAACTAATGACAAACGGTACTGTGAAATTCTTCAACGACGCCAAGGGCTTTGGCTTCATCACCCCGGACGAGGGCGGCAATGACGCATTCGTTCACATCAGCGCGCTGGAAGCGTCTGGAATGCGCACGCTCGCGACCGACCAGCGCGTTTCCTACGAGCTGCAGCCCGATCGCCGCGGCCGCGAGAGCGCGACCAACATCAAGGCGATCTAACTCGCCGACTTGCCGGCCCATCCCCGCATGGGGGTGGGCCGATTGTCCCCGTAATTCGTGAAGGTGCCGGCATGTCCCAACAATCCTCATTTTACCTGGCGCGCGCGGCCGAAGAGCGGAAGAAGTCCGAGGCTTGCGACCTGGCGAACGTCCGCGATGGCCATTTGCGCGCCGCTGCCGCCTGGGACGCCCTTGCCGCCCGGTCGGTGAAATCGGACCGGCTGCGCGAGGCCGAAGAGCTCCGCAAGGCGCAGGTCAAGGCGGAAGAGGTCGCTGCTTCCTAGGGCCGGCTTTGAAAGACGCTATTGGGCCAGCTGCGCCAGCTTCTCCACCGTGTTCATGTTGCGCGCTGTTCCGGCTTTGGCAGCCGGAATGACGAGGCGGCTGGTGCCTTGTCCGGTTGGATAGTGGACATAGATTTCGCGGTTGCCGAGCGCGATGCGCTCATCGGCCAGGCCCTTATGGTCGGTCAGCACGGATTTGGCCGGCGCTTCGTTCAGGAAAATGGCGACGACACGGTTGCCCGGCTCGCTCGCGAACGGATTGTCAGCGACGACCTTGGCCATTTCCGAAGCGGTCCGGACCGTCACTCCGACCGGCTTTCCGGCATAGTCCTCGAGCCGTTTCTCGAGCTTCGATCTGACGGCGGCTTCCTTGAGGCCGGTGTCGAACAACAGGTTGCCGCTGGCGATATAGGTTTGCGCATTTTCGAAACCGAGCTCTTCGGCCATCGCCTTTAGCTCCGCCATCGGCAGCTTCCCGGTTCCGCCGACATTGACCGCGCGAAGGAGGGCGATTGTCTTCATCGCTTCCTTATGACCAGATACCGCAGGAAATGGCAGTCATGGAATGGGACGGCATGAGCTGGACGAAATCTTTGGCCGCAGTGACGGCAATCGTCGCCTGGTTCGGCCTTGCAGTGCAGCTTGTCCTGACCCTCGGCAGCCTCGGGCCGGCGGTAGGGCTGTGGCGGTTCGTCGGATATTTTACGATTCTCACCAACCTTGGCGTTGCCTCGGTGGCCACTGCTTTCGCATTCGGCCGCCCGGTCTGGCTGGCAAGCGGGCGAGCTCGGCTGCTGGGCCTGACGTCGATCGTCACCGTCGGCATCGTCTATTCGCTGCTGCTTCGATCGATCTGGAGTCCGCAAGGATGGCAGAAGGTCGCCGACGTGGTCCTTCACGACGTGACACCGATCCTCTTCCTTTTGCTTTGGGCAATCGCGCCGCACGGCGGCCTCGACTGGCGTGACCTCAAATGGGCCCTCGTGCCGCCGGCGCTCTACCTCGCCTATGCGCTTGCGCGCGGGGCGGTGGACGGCTGGTATGCCTATTGGTTCCTGGATCCGTCGGCCCAGTCGCCCGGCGCGCTGGGCCTAAGCATTGCGGGCGTGCTCGCCGTGTTCGCTATCGTTGCCGTGATCGCGATCATCGTCGATCGCCGGCTGGGCGCAGGCAGCCGGCTCTAGAGCTTCGCGGTCCCGCAAAGCAGGGTGCAACGCAGCCCTTCCGGCCGCCACTCGCGGAACAGCCGTGCGCCGAGCTGCTTGACTGCGCCGTCTATGACGCGGTTGCCGGTGCTGACCCGGCTCGGCTCCGCGGCGGGCGGGCCTCCCGCTTCCTCCCACGTCAGCATCAGTTCGCGGTTGGCATCGATCGCCCAATGGACGCCGACCGTCCCCGACGATCCCGAAAGCGCTCCGTGCTTCACCGCATTGGTCCATAATTCATGGATGATCATCGCCAGCGCCTGGGCGGCGTCCGGCCGGATCGCGATGGTGTTGCCACGGATCGAAACCTTGCCGCTCGACGCCGCTTCCAGCTCCTCCTCCAGCAGCGATTTCAAATCGACATCCTGCCAGCGCGTTTCGCTGATCAGCCGGTTGGCGCGGGCGAGGGCCGTGAGCCTTCCTTCGAGCGCCTGCTTATATTCGTCGAGCGAGCTGGCCTGGGTCAGCCGGATGAAGCTTTGCATGATGGTCAGCAAATTGTTCGACCGGTGGTCGACCTCCCGAGCCAGGAGTGCGAGCCGGTCGCGAGCTTGCGATTGCTCGGTTGCGTCGACCAGCATGTTGACCGCGCCGATACATTCGCCGCCGGAATCCACGATTGGCGTCGGGTAGGACAGGATCGCGATCCGGCTTCCATCGGGCCGCTCGGCAATATTTTCTTCCGCCCGATGCGCCTGGCGATCGCGGAGCGCCATCGCCAACGGGCTTTCGGAATGCGCCAGAGCGGCGCCGTCGGCGGCGAACAGCTTCCAGGTGATGCACCATTGATCGTCGCCCAGCACGGGCGTCCGCCCGGTGAGTTCCACACAAGCGCGATTGAAATAGGTGATCCGGCCCTCCGCGTCGGTGGTGTAAATGGCGGCGGGCAGGTCCTCCAGGATGTCGCGATAGCCGATCTCGCGCTTCCGGAATGCCTCGACCGCGGCGTGAAGGACTTCAACATTGGCGGAAGCGGCGGGCCGATCCTTCGTCATCGCATACTCCACGCGCGGGAAAGCCACGTCACGGGACGGACACCGGCATTATGTGCGCTAGTAGACAAAGGGTTCCGCCATTGTCTGCGCACTTTTGAACACAAGCAGCGAACGCGCGTTCAAACCCGACCAACGGAAGAAAATAGGGGACAGGTGCATGGCGACCCGGCGGCGGGAGATCGAAGTCGAAGCGCCTGACGGCAGCGGCAATAATTTCCTTCGCGCGCTTCATCCGGCCGACATGGCGCTGCTCGAACCCTATCTGACGGAGTGGACCGGCGCGACCGGGACTGTCTTCTACGAGCCCGGCGATACGGTGGATTGGGTCTATTTTCCGTGCGGACCCAGCCTGGTCTCCTTCCTGGTCGTGCTTGACGATGGACGGGCGGTCGAAACCGCGATGATCGGGCGCGAGGGCGCGGTCGGCGGGATCGTGAGCCAGGGCCGCCTGCCGGCCTATGCCCGCGCCGAAGTCCAGTTCCCGGGCCGCTTCTATCGGATGCGGACCGCCGAGCTGGAACAGGCCAAGCTGCGATCGATGACGCTCCGCCATTTGTTCGCCCGATATGCCGATTGTGTGATGGCGCAGATCTTCCAGGCGGTGGCGTGCAACGCCGCGCATACGATCGAGCAGCGGACGGCGAAATGGCTGCTGTCGGCGATGCAGCGGACCGGCGACCATGAAGTGCCGCTGACGCAGGAGCAGCTGGCGAACATGATGGGCGTCGGCCGAAGCTATATCAGCCGCGTCCTCCAGCATCTGAAGGCTCGCGGCTTCCTCCGGACGATGCGCGGGCGCATGTGCGTTACCGACACCGTCGCCCTCGAAGGGCTGGCCTGCGGCTGCAATTTTGCGGTGCGGCGGCACTTTGAGGACGTGTTGAGAGGTGTCTATCCGACCGAGGAAGAAAGCACCGCCAGCCGCGAGACGGTCGGCTGAAGGCAAGCGGCTCAATTGCTTCATTTTTTGGCGAATATCTCACCGAGTCAGCGAGTCATCGAGATGATATGCTCCACGGGCGGGCGAAAGTTCGCCCATGGAGGGGAAGCGGCATGGAGTTCGAAGCCGAGGGCAACCGCAAGGTGCAAATGATGGCCCTGCTGATGACCGTCATGGTAGTCGGAGGAGCAATCGCCTACGCGATGACGGCATAAGCGGGAAGCACGCGGTCGCGTCAGGTGCTGACGAATGAGTCCAGCACCCGCTTCCGGCCGGCTTTCTCGAAATCGATTTCAAGCTTGTTGCCCTCGATCTCCTGGATCGTGCCGTAACCGAATTTGCCGTGGAAGACGCGCTGGCCGACGCTCAAATCGTCGCGGCCCTTGTTGCCTAGCGACACGGCCGACGCGCGCGCTTCGACGACGCGCTGGGGTTGAGCGTTGAAATTGCCGCTGGCCGCCCTTTGCCAACCGGGTCCGCGCGTGGCGGAGCGCATGGCCTGCGCCGGGCCGAGATGGGCGAAGGGATCGGTTCGCTCGCTCCATTGCGCGCGCCACAGGCTTTCCCCGCCGCTCATCGTCGTCTCTTCCTGGAT
>CAMPIY010000070.1 GCA_946886645.1 uncultured Sphingomonas sp. | reverse complement strand
CCGCAGCCGCGAGGATCAGGGTTGGAGCTGCCATATGTTTAACTTTCCTATTGAATTTTATGCGTTTTGTTAGCTGACGTAAAAAATCAATCCGCGGGAAGAACCCAGCGCACGGTTTGCGAATAGGTGTCGGAAATCGGGTTGCCCGCAGAATCCTTGGCCGGCGTGAACCGCGCGCGGCGCTTCAGGATGCTGCAGGTCGCATTGTCGAGCGACGTCGAACCGGAAGACCTGGTCACAGCGCAATCTGCCACGCGCCCGTCGGTGCCGACCGTCATCCGGACGGATGTCGTACCCTGCTCTTCGCCGCGCAACGCCGACTGCGGATAGTCGTCGGTCGAGAACAGGGAGAGCAGATTGCCCTTGGCGCGGGCGGCCTGCGAAACCCTCGGAGGCGGCGGCGCCGGCGGCGCGGGCGGCGCCGGGGTCGCGCGCGGCGTGATCACCGGCGGCGGAGCGACCGGCGTCGACACGATCGGCGGAGCGACGGTGTTGGTGCGGACGATCGGCGGCGGCGCGACGACTTGCGGCGGCGGCGGCACTTCGGTCTTCTCCGGCGGGGGCGGCGGCTCCTCGGGGGGCGGCGGCTCTTCCTCGACGTCGAAGGTCTTGAGATCCTCGGCAGCCTTCTTGAGGACGTTATAGGCTAGCCCCGTAACCAAGGCGTAGCCGAGGGCAATGTGGATGAGTGCCACGATGATAATCGCCGCGGTGCGGTTGGAACTCATCTGGCTGCGATTGGCGTAGGACATTAAGCCGCAAGTCTCCTCGACATTCCCATGATTCGATCCATGACCGTCCCGGGCAGCGGCTACGACGCGACCCGGGGGTGTCCTGGAACTACCGATGTACTAACATATCATCGGCAGATACGCGCCACCCTTAATGAAGCGATAATGGCGGTGCAACGAATTTTGTTCCGATTGCGGCAAGACCCGCATTTATTCAACGCGGTCAGGGTGCGGTGCCGGGGAACGAGGCAATCTCGACCCCCACCCCGCGCGCGTCGTCATAAACGTCCGGCTTGACGCTTTTCACGCGCAGCGCCCTCACCCCGCGCGTTGCCGCCACCCTCTGGAAAATGGCGTGAACCAGCGTTTCCTGGAGGTTGTAGCGCCGCTCCTGGGCAAGCCGCACCACCTCCGTCCTGAGATAGTCGTAGTTCCACGCCGAGCCATGATCGTCGTCCTCCGGCGGCGTCAGATCGTCCAGCCACAGTTCCACCGTGATCAGCAGCCGCTGCGGCGTCCCGACCTCGAACTCGTGGAAGCCGATGTCGGTCATCACTTCCAGCGAATCGAGCAGGATACGACTCTGGCGAACCTTCAAATGGCCGGGAATCATGCCCGTCAGCTTGACCGCTTCGTCCGCCATTCAACCCTCCAGGAACTGCACGTCGCGGGCCAGGGCCATGAACCGCTGGCCGCCGTCGAGGCCGAGCGTCTGGCCGGTCATCCCGCCCGAATCAATCAGGAACCGAAGCGCTGCGACGACATCGCCCACTTCGATCCCGCGGTGCAGCGGATTGAGGTCGTGAACCGCCTCGAAATTGGCCTCGCCCTGTTCGCCCGACGGAAGCATCAGCGCCGGCGCGATTGCGTTGACGCGAATGCCCTTCGCGGCAAGCCCGCGCGCGGCAAGCTCGGTCAGGCCCGCCAGCGCATATTTGCTGATCGTGTAGCTCAGGAAGTCGGCGTTCGGCGCCGCCAGCTTCGCGTCCAGCATGTTGACGACCAGCGCATCGCCTCCGTCATGCCGCCGCGCCAGCTCGTCGATCAGCAACATCGGCGCCCGCGCATTGATCGAAAGATGCGCGTCGAACTCGCCCGCGCTTGCCCTTCCGAAACCATCCTCGACGAAGCGCGCCGCATTGTTGACCAGCAACCGCACCGGCGGAAGGCCGTCGGCCGCCGCGAAAATCCGTTTCGCGCAGTCGGCCTCGCCCAGATCCGCCACGACCTTCACCGCGCCTTCGGCCACCGGATCGGCATCATGATGGACGTGAGCCACCACCGACCAGCCGTCGTCGATCAGTGCGCGGACGATCGCCTCGCCGACGCGCTTGCCGCCCCCGGTGACGATGGCTGTTTTCAGGTCCGTCATTGCGAGGAACGAAGTGACGAAGCAATCCGGTTGGCGCAAGTGCTGGATTGCTTCGCTGCGCTTGCGATGACAGAGGCCGACGAATGCCCGAACGCCGCATCCCCCTCGAAGCCCAGGGCCGAAGCCTCGCCGACCTGGCAAGCGCGATCGAGGCGCGCGGCGGCCCGCCTCCGGTGGACAAATGGCACCCGGAGCATTGCGGCGATTCGGAAATGCGGATCGCCCGCGACGGCACCTGGTATCACCAGGGCTCGCCGATCGGCCGCCCTGCCATGGTGCGCCTCTTCTCCACCGTCCTTCGCCGCGAGCCGGACGGAAGCCATGCGCTGGTCACTCCCGTCGAAAAGCTGACGATCGAGGTCGAAACGACCGCCTTCCGCGCCACGCAGATGACGATGGACGGCGAAGGCGAATCGCGGCGGATCGGCCTGACGCTCGATAGCGGCGATGCGCTGATTGTCGGGCCGGACCATCCGCTGACCGTGACCGACACGCCCGACGGCCCCAGCCCCCGCGTCGCGGTCCGTTTCGGCCTCGAGGCCGAGCTCGCCCGCCCGCTCTATTACGAGCTGGCCGACATCGCGCTCGCCGAGGGCCATGACCCGCCCGGGATATGGTCCGACGGCGCATTCTTCGCGATGGTCCCATGAGCCTCGTCGACCGCATCGCCCGCTCGCTCGTAGCGGACCCGCCCCACGACCTGCTGCCCGGCGACCTCATCGAGGGCGAGGATGGCGAACCTTTGCTGGCGGCGGTCCTCGTCGCCATCACCGACCGCAGCGAGCCCGGCCTCATCCTGACGCTCCGCCGCGAGCATATGCGCAACCACGCCGGCCAGGTGGCTTTCCCCGGCGGCCGCATCGACGAAGGCGAAACCGCCGTCCGCGCGGCCCTTCGCGAAGCGCATGAAGAGCTGACCCTCGACCCGGTCCTGGTCCAGATACTGGGCGAGGCCGACCAGTATCGCACCGTCACCGGCTATGGTGTCACCCCGGTCGTCGGTCTCATCCCGCCGGACCTGCCGCTGGTCCCGAACCCGGAAGAAGTCGCCGACTGGTTCGAGGCGCCGCTTGATTTTGTGCTCGATCCCATCAACCAGCGACGGATGAGCGCCGAATTCCAGGGCCGCACGCGCCACTATTACCAGATCGACTGGCAAGGCCGCCGAATCTGGGGCGCGACCGCCGCGATGCTGGTCAATCTGACGAGGCGCATCGCGTGAAGCTGGAACCCTCCGCCTGGCTCGACCGGCCCGGGATCAAGCGGCTGCTGAAGGCGCTCGACGCCAAGTCCGGCCATGCCCGCTTCGTCGGCGGTGCGGTCCGCGATCTGCTGCTCAACGAGCAGCATAGCGACCTCGACCTCGCTACAACCCATTCCCCGCAGGAGGTGGTCAGCCGCCTCGAGGCAAGCGGCATCAAGGCCGTCCCGACCGGGATCGAGCATGGCACGATCACCGCCGTCTCTTCGAACACGGTGGTCGAGGTGACCACACTCCGCTCCGACGTGTCGACCGACGGCCGGCGCGCGACGGTCGCCTTCACCGACGACTGGAAGGAGGATGCGGCGCGGCGCGACTTCACCATCAACGCCCTCTACGCCGACCCCTTCACTGGGGAGTTGTTCGATTATTTTGGCGGGATCGACGATTTGAAGTCGCGCACCGTCCGCTTCATCGGCGACCCCTACCAGCGCATCGCCGAGGATCATCTTCGAATCCTGCGCTATTTCCGCTTCCACGCGCGCTACGGCCATGGCGAACCGGATGCCACGGCCATTGCCGCCTGCTGCGCCCGCGCAAACGATTTGATGGCCCTCTCGCGCGAGCGCATCGCCGACGAGCTATTGAAGTTGCTCGCTTTGGCCAACCCCACGCCGACCGTCCGCCTGATGCTCGGCTGCAAATTGTTCGAACCTGTCGTGCCGGAAATCGACAGCGCCACCCGCCTTGCGGCCCTGGTCGAAGCCGAAAAGCAGGCAAGCATCCGCCCCGACCCGATCCGCCGCCTCGCCGCGCTTCTGCCTGCAGAGCCCGACACCGTGGCGAAGGTAGCAGCCCGGCTCAAGCTGTCGAACAAGGCGAAAAAGCGCCTGTCGAGCGCCGCCGACACCGCCCTTGGGCACAATCCCCGGTCGCTCGCCTATCGCATCGGCGTCGAAGGCGCCGTCGACCGCCTGCTCCTTGCCTCGCGGCCCGGCGAGGCGGCGGCCATATCGACATGGACGCCTCCCCGGCTCCCGATCGGCGGCGGCGATCTCATCGAGCGCGGCGTGCCGCAGGGTCCCGATGTCGCCAGCACCCTTCGGCGCATCGAGGATTCGTGGGAAGCGCAAGGCTTCCCCACAGGCGCCGAGTTCGATCGGCTGGTGGACGAAGCCCTTCGCTAGGGCAGGATTACCGGCTCCAGGAAAACCGCACCGGCCTCATTGCCCATCGACCAGCGCACCTGTGCCGGGAACGTCCCGTAGCGCGGCACATGAAGCTCGATCTTCTCGCCGATCTGCAGCGTGCCGTCGGTTTCCAGCCGGCATCCTTCGCGGCTGATGTCGAGCACCACGACATCCATCCGGCCGCCGTCCGAGTCGGTCACCGCCGCTTCGATATTCGTATCCACGCGCGGCGCGCGCTTGATTTGTCCAGGTTCACGCATACTGGCCCCCACATGCCCACGCATGGGTGTTTAACATAGGCTAAGTTTGCAGAAAAGCGGGACAAATGGTTAGCGGGGCGGAGAAGAAATTGCCTCTCCGCCCAGCCGCATAGTCAGGCGGCCTTGACCTGCCCCTGCTGCTGCATCGCATGGACCGCGGACGCGTTGAGCAGCTGGCCACCGATTCCCCAATCGCCCTGCTCGACCTCCATGATCCGCACCCAGGTGACAGGACGAAGCGCTTCGCCTTCGACCTCGACCAGCGCTTCGGTGACTTTCTCGATCAGCTGCTGCTTCTGATCCGGCGTGAAGACGTCCTTGATGACGTCGATGGTGACTAGCGGCATTTGCCCGCTCCTTCCTTCAATGCGCCGAACCATTCGGCGCGAACGGGAAGAGATTGCTGTTCGGGGCGCGACGCGGCTAGTTCACGGCCTGAAGCAACTCGCTATATTTTTTGAAGTGCGAGTATCCGCCGCTCATGGTAGATGCCGGGCTGTCCCGCGGGAAAGGGATTCCGCATGAATTACGGCCAATTCTGCCCGATCGCCAAGGCCACGGAAATTCTCGGCGAGCGCTGGACGATCCTGATCCTGCGCGAACTGCTGATGGGCGGCCGGCGCTTCAACGAGCTTCAGCGGGGGTTAGGCGACATCTCCCCCGCCCTACTTACCAGCCGGCTAAAATCGCTCGAGGAACAGGGCCTGCTCGCACGCCGCAGGATCAGCGGACAGCGCGGCTATGAATATTTCCCGACCCCTGCCTGCGAGGCGTTCCTGCCCGTTGTGGTCTCGATCGGCGAGTGGGGCATGTGCTGGACCCGCGACATGCTGGTCGATGCCGATTTCGACATCGAATTTCTGATGCTGTACCTGGAACGCAGCGTCGATCCGGAGCGGCTCCCGGGCGACCAGACCGTCATCCAGTTCCGCTTCACCGACCTTGGCGGCCAGCGCGACTGGTGGATATTCGTCGACGGCTCGTCCGCCGACGTCTGCCTGACCCCGCCCGCCCGCGACGTCGACGTCTATTTCACGACGACGGTGCGCACGATGCACGATGTCTGGATGGGCGATCGCAGCTATCGCGAGGCGATGAGCTCGGGCGACCTGATCGTCGAGGGCGAACCGGTCCTTACGCGAAACGTCAGCAGCTGGCTCCGCTCCAGCGTGTTCGCCGCATCGGACCGCGCGCCGGTCCCCGCCGCCGTCGGCAGGGCGCCCGTCGCCGCCTAGGCCTTCCGCCGGCTCTTCCAATATTCGAGCGCGGCGTCGGCCTCCAACGGCTTGGCGAAGTAGAAGCCCTGGCCGCTGGAGCAGCCCAGCGCCGCCAGCGTCGTCGCCAGCTCGACGGTCTCGATCCCCTCGGCCGTGGTCGACATGCCGAGCGCATCGGCGAGGCTCAATACCGCGCGGACGATCGCGACCGAGTCCGAATCCCGCATCATTCCGGTGACGAAGCTCTTGTCGATCTTCAGCACGTCGATCGGAAGTCGCTGGAGATAGGCCAGGCTGGAATAGCCGGTGCCGAAATCGTCCATCGCCACCGTCGCGTCCAATGCCTTCAACGCCTCGAACACTCGCATCGCCCGGCCCGGGTCCTGGACGATCGAGCTTTCGGTCAACTCCAGCGTCAGCCGGTTGCCGGCCAGCCCGCTCGACTTCAGCGCGCTTTCGACGACGTCGGCGATATTGTCGCGCGCTACCTGGATCGCGCTGAGGTTCACGCCGACATAGACCGGCAGCGGCTCGCCTTCGATCGCGTCCCATGCAGCCACGGTTTCCGCCGCCTTGTTCATCGCCCAGCGGCCGAGCTGCAAGATGAGCCCGCTTTCCTCGGCGACCGGAATGAACTCGGCCGGGCTGATCTCGCCGCGGTCGTCGTGGGTCCAGCGCGCCAGCGCCTCGAAGCCCGACACCTCGCCCGACTTCAAATTGATCAGCGGCTGGTAGAACAGCTTCAGCTGGTCCTTGTCGAGCGCCCGGCGAAGCTCGGTCTCGATCGAGAAACGCCGCCGTGCCGCGCTCGCTTCCTTGGGCTCATAGACCTGCGGCTTGCCCGCCGCCTTGGCCTGCTTCACCGCGAACTGGGCGTGGCGGAACAGCTCCTCCGCGTCCTGCCCGGTGTGCATCAGCGCGACACCGATCGCGCATTCGACGCGGATTTCCAGCTCGCTCAATTTGAACGGCGTCGACATGATTTCCTGGATGCGCTCCGCCGCGGCCAGCGCATCCGTCACGCCGCGCCTCAGTCCAACCAGGATGCCGAACTCGTTGCCGCCGGTGCGCGCCAGCACATCGCCGCCGCGCAGCGTCGACATCAGCCGCCGGGCGAAGGTGATCAGCAGCTCGTCGCCCGCCAGGCTGCCCATGGATTCGTTGATGCGGCTGAAGCGCAGCATGTCGACGACCAGCACCGCATGATCCAGGTCGCGGCTGCTCGCATTGCCCCGCGCTTCGACCGTCTCGGTGAAGGACAGGCGGTTGGGAAGGCCGGTCAGGCTGTCGCGCAGCATCTCCGCCCGAAGCGCGCGTTCTGACTGCACCTCGACCGTCCGGTCCACCACGCTCAACAGGCAGCGCGGCTCGCCCAGCGAACAGGGCTCCAGCGGCGCCAGCTTGAACTTCAGGTAGCGGATCTGCGGCCCCTCGCCGTCCGCATAATCGAACTCGTCCTCGGCCTTCGCCGGGTCGCGCAGGTAGGACAGGACGAAATCCCCCGTCCCGCACCCGGAAATCCGGTGGAACTGCTCGGAGAAAGCGGCTGGATTGGGGTCGCATTCGAACAGGTCGTGGAAGCGGCGGTTGAGCGCATGGACCCACAGCTTCTTGTCGCGCAGCCCGAACACGCCCGCCGCGATCGGCAGGGCGTCGAGCAGCGCGCTATCGTCCGCCGACGCACGGATGCCCTGGGGGTCGTTCTGGGCCGCAGAGCGCGCGCTTTTGGGCGCGGCCGAGCGGTTTGCTGCAGCCTGCATTCGTCCGTTGTTAATCGCTACAGGTTAATGGCCCGTTTCGAGGGGCCTTATCCTAGGTTAGGAAATCAGCCGTTTTGAACGGGTTCGAACCTGTTCGAGCGCGGGAATCCGTTGGGCGCAATCCGCCCGCTCGCGCCCCGGATTGCACGCCACGGAGTCAGGTCCGTTTCCGACCTCACCCGCCCGCTCTCCCCGCCCAATGGCCAGCTGATCCCGTCCGCCAGCGTAAACGCCATCGCATCCGACAGCCCGCCATCGCGATAGCGCTGCAGCTGCACGCCGCTTCCGCGCCCAAGCTCCGGAAGCTCGTCCAGCTTGAACACCAGCATCTTGCGGTTCTCCCCGATCACCGCGATCGAGTCCGACCCCGCCGCCACGGGCTTCAGCACCGCCATCGTCGCCTTGGGCCGAAGGTTCATCAGCTGCTTGCCCTTGCGCGTTTCGGCCAGCACCGCCTCGCCCGTCGTCACGAAGCCGCGCCCGTCGCTCGACGCCGCCAGCATCCGATGCTCTGGCCTGACGACGAACATGGCGACGATCTCGCTCTCCGCCTCCAGGTCGATGGTCAGCCGCACCGGCTCACCGAACCCGCGCCCGCCGGGCAGCTTGTCCCCGCCCAGCGTGAACACCCGCCCATTGTCCGCCGCGATCAGGATTCGGTCCGTGGTCTGCGCATGGATCGGCTCGCCCCACAGCTCGTCGCCCTCGCGGAACTTCAGCGTGTCGAACTCGGCCCTCGCCAGATGCCCGCGCATCGCCCTGAT
>CAMPIY010000069.1 GCA_946886645.1 uncultured Sphingomonas sp. | reverse complement strand
TTAGGCGACCGGCTCGTCCTTCTGGACGCCGGCGGCCGCGGCGACTTCGGCGGCGAAGTCGCTCTCAGCCTTCTCGATGCCCTCGCCCAGTTGGAAGCGCTCGAACGCCTTCAGCGTGATCGGCGAACCGGCTTCCTTGCCGGCCTGGGCAACGACGTCGGCGACCGGCGTCTTGTTGTCCATCACGAACAGCTGGCTCAGCAGGGCATTTTCCTTGCGGAACTTGGCCATCGTGCCGTCGACCATCTTCTCGATGATGTTGGCCGGCTTGCCGCTCTCATTGGCCTTTTCGACCGCGATCGCGCGCTCGCGCTCCAGCAGCCCGGCGTCGAGACCGTCGGCATCCAGCGCCAGCGGGTTCGCCGCCGCGATGTGCATTGCGATCTGCTTGCCCAGCCCCTGAAGAGCGTCGGCCGGAGCCGCGCCTTCCAGCGCGACCAGCACGCCGATCTTGCCCATGCCCGGGGCAGCGGCGTTGTGAACATAGCTCACGACCGCGCCCTGGCTCACTTCCAGCACGGCGGTGCGGCGCAGCGACTGGTTCTCGCCGATCGTCGCGATATTGTCGGTCAGCTTCTCGGCAACCGTCGTTCCGCCGGGATAGGCGGCGTTCTTCAGCGCCTCAACGTCGCCGCCGGCGTTCAGCGCCAGCTTGCTGACTTCGCGGACGAAATCCTGGAACTGCTCGTTCTTGGCGACGAAGTCGGTCTCCGAGTTCACCTCGACGACGGCGCCCTTCGTGTCTTCGACGGCGACGCCGACGAGACCTTCGGCGGCGGTCCGGCCGGCCTTCTTGGCGGCAGCCGCCAGACCCTTCGCGCGCAGCCAATCGACTGCAGCCTCCAGCTCGCCGTTGTTCTCGGCCAGCGCCTTCTTGCAATCCATCATGCCGGCGCCGGTGCGCTCGCGCAGTTCTTTCACCGAAGCGGCGGTGATCTCAGCCATGTCAGTACCTCCAAATGGGAATATGGGACGCGCCGTGGAAAGCCCAAGCCCTCCACGACGCGCCCCGAAAGTCGTTCGCGAAAGGGCTTAAGCCTCGAGCGCGGCTTCCGCCGGCGGCTCGGCCATCGCGCCGATATCCTCGCCCCGAGCCTGTGCGCCGCCTGACTTGCCGGCGAGCGCCGCATTGGCGACCGCGTCGCAATAGAGGCGGATGGCGCGGCTGGCGTCGTCGTTGCCCGGGACCGGGAAAGCGATGCCCTGCGGGTTCGAATTGCTGTCGAGGATCGCGATCACCGGGATGCCAAGGACGTTGGCTTCCTTGATCGCCAGCTCTTCCTTGTTGGTGTCGACGACGAACATGACGTCCGGAAGGCCGCCCATGTCGCGGATGCCGCCCAGCGAATTTTCCAGCTTGTCGCGCTCGCGGGTCAGCTGAAGGACTTCCTTCTTGGTCAGGCCCGCCGTGTCGCCGGCCAGCTGCTCCTCAAGGCTCTTGAAGCGCTTGATCGAGTTGGAAATCGTCTTCCAGTTGGTCAGCATGCCGCCGAGCCAGCGGTGGTTGACGAAATGCTGGCCCGAAGCGCGAGCCGCCTCGGCGATCGCGTCCTGCGCCTGGCGCTTGGTTCCGACGAACAGCACCTTGCCGCCGCGAGCGACGGTCTGCTGCACGAAGTCGAGCGCGCGGGCGAACAGCGGAACGCTCTGCGACAGGTCGATGATGTGAACGCCGTTGCGGTCGCCGAAGATGTACGGCTTCATCCGCGGGTTCCAGCGGTGGGTCTGGTGGCCGAAATGCGCTCCGGCCTCGAGCAATTGCTGCATGGTGACGACGTTGGTCGCCATAGGGATATCTCCTCCGGTTAAGCCTCGGTGGAACCGTGTCACCGACCGTTCGGTCGGCACCGGTATGGTGGTTCCACCTGTGGGATGCGCGGGCCCCTAAACGATGAGGCGTTGTTTTTCAAGCGCTTCCGCCCCGATACCGCAAACGAGAACATGTCCGGAACGGATGGACTTGACACGGGAAGAACATTTAGAGAACATTGGCGCAATTCAGGGAAGGAACAGCCGATGATCGCCACCGCCGTCACCCTCGCCATTCTCTTCTATGTGGGCAGCCTGTTGCGCCAACTGATCGGGCAAAATCGCGAAAAGATCCTCGCCGCGCTGGCCGGGCAGTCTCTGGCCTCCAATCCCCCGTCAGTAGAGGTTCGGCTCAGCCGACGCTTCCCGGCACCGCGGCAGACGCTGGCGCGGCCTGCGCTGCGCGCCGCTGCTTGACCCTGGCATAGCTGGCCATGCTGAAGGGCAGCAGCGCCAGATAGATGGCCGACACGACGAGCAAGGTCAGCCAGGGCTCGTTGAGCAGCGCGGCGCCAAGCAGGGCAACGCCAACCAGAGCGAACAGGCGCCAGCCCTGGCGAATGCGGATCGACGACCAGCTATAGGTCGGCACGCTGGAAATCATCAGCAGCGCGATGAACAGCGTCCAGGGCATGACGAGGGTCCAGTTACGGAAGAGCTCGTTCCCGCTGATCAGCCACAGATAGATGGGAACGAAGGTCAGCCCTGCCCCCGCCGGCGCTGGAACGCCGGTGTTAAAGCCGGCCGACTTGTGCGGCTGCTCGTCCGCGTCGATCCGCGCGTTGAACCGCGCCAATCGAAGCGCGCAGCAGACTGCGAGCGCCAGGGCGGCGATCCAGCCGAACCGTGGAGCCTCTTGAAGCGACCACAGAAACACGATCAGCGCAGGCGCCGTCCCGAAGGCGATATTGTCGGACAGGCTGTCGAGCTCGGCTCCAAATTTGCTTTGGGCCTTCAGGAGCCGCGCGATGCGTCCGTCGAATCCATCGAGTACACCCGCGCCGACGATGCAGGCCAGCGCCTGCGGCCAATCGCCGGTAATCCCGAAGCGGACGCCGGTGAGACCAAAGCAAAGCGCCAATGCCGTAATCGCATTGGGCACAAAGGCGCGAAGCGGAATGCCGCGCCGTTCGGGAAAATCATTCACTGGCTGAGCCCGCGCCGCTGCGGATCGACGCCGAGCGCACCCAGCACCGTTTCACCGGCAATCGTCCGCTGTCCCAACAGGACCTGCGCGCCTGTGCCGGCGGGCAGATAGACATCGACACGGCTGCCGAAGCGGATCAGGCCGATGCGCTCGCCAGCGGCGACAGGATCACCCTCCTTGACGAACGACATGATGCGCCGCGCGACCAGGCCGGCAATCTGGGTGAAGCCGATCTTCACGCCATCTTCCCGCTCGACCAGGAAATGCTGCCGCTCATTATCCTCGCTCGCCTTGTCGAGATCGGCATTGAGGAACTTGCCCGGAACATAAGCGATGCGCCGGACAGTCCCGGCGACGGGCGACCGGTTCACATGAACGTCGAACACGCTCATGAAAATCGAAACCCGGGTAAACTCGCCCGTCAGTCCTCCATCGCCCGCCAACTCTAACGGCGCAGACACCTGCGTGATCATCGTCACCAAACCGTCGGCGGGGGCGATAATCAGGTTGGGATCCTGCGGCGTGGTCCGGATGGGATCGCGGAAGAAGGCCGCCACCCAGACCGTCAGGCCAACCAGCAGCCAGCCGAACAGGTCGGGCAGGAAGGAAAATCCGATCAGCGTCAGGAAGGCGGCGATCAGGGTGAACTTTCGTCCTTCGGGATGGACCGAGGGGAAACGCCATTTGACCGCGGTCAGCTGGCTGTCGGGCTTGTCGATGGCAGGCATGGGCGAAGTCCTTAGGAGCAAGAACAACGGCCCGCAATCCGCGCGGTTGCCTATCCCCGCCCGCTTGCCTAAGGCGCGGCCCGACCCCTCATTGACGCGTGAAAGCAAGAGCCATGGCAAAGATCAAGGTGAAGAACCCGGTCGTCGAACTCGACGGCGACGAGATGACCCGCATCATCTGGCAATGGATCCGCGAACGGCTGATCCAACCCTATCTCGACGTCGACCTGCTCTATTATGACCTGGGCATCGAAAGCCGCGACGCGACCGACGACCAGATCACGATCGACGCAGCCGAAGCGATCAAGAAGCATGGCGTTGGCGTCAAATGCGCCACCATCACCCCCGACGAAGCACGCGTCGAGGAATTCGGCCTCAAGAAGATGTGGAAGTCGCCCAACGGCACCATCCGCAACATCCTGGGCGGGACCATCTTCCGTGAGCCGATCGTCATCCAGAATGTGCCAAGGTTGATCCCCGGCTGGACCGATCCGATCGTGGTCGGCCGTCACGCTTTCGGCGACCAGTACAAGGCGACTGATTTCCGCGTGCCGGGCAAGGGCAAGCTGACCATCAAATGGGTCGGCGAGGACGGTGAGGTGATCGAACATGAGGTGTTCGATTTCCCCGAGGCGGGCGTCGCCATGGGCATGTACAACCTCGATGCGTCGATCCGCGACTTTGCCCGGGCCAGCCTCAATTACGGCCTCCAGCGCGGCTGGCCGGTGTACCTCAGCACCAAGAACACCATCCTCAAGGCCTATGACGGCCGCTTCAAGGACATCTTCCAGGAGATCTACGACGCCGAGTTCAAAACGGCGTTCGAGAAGACCGGGATCGAATATCAGCACCGCCTGATCGACGACATGGTCGCTTCGGCGCTGAAGTGGAGCGGCAAGTTCATCTGGGCCTGCAAGAATTACGACGGCGATGTCCAGTCAGACCAGGTCGCGCAGGGCTTCGGCTCGCTCGGCCTCATGACCTCCGTGCTGATGACGCCGGACGGCAAGACCGTCGAAGCCGAAGCGGCGCACGGCACCGTCACCCGCCACTATCGCCAGCATCAGCAGGGCAAGGCGACCTCGACCAATCCGATCGCATCGATCTTCGCCTGGACCGGGGGCCTTCGCTTCCGCGGCAAGCTCGACGACACGCCGGAGGTGGTGAAGTTCGCCGAAACGCTCGAGCGGGTCTGCATCGAAACGGTCGAAAGCGGCAAGATGACCAAGGACCTGGCGCTGCTCGTAGGCCCGGAACAGGCGTGGATGACCACGGAGCAGTTCTTCGAGGCAATCCGCGAGAACCTGGAAACCGCCATGGCGGCGGAACAGGTCGCGGGCGCCGGCGCCTAGGCCGCCGAAAGGGCCAGCACGCTCATGCGGCGGGCGATTTCTTCCTCGCCCATGATCGTCCGATTGGCACCCAGTTTTGTGAGATAGGCGACCTCTGCGTCGCTGTGGGCGCGCGCGACGATGGTCAATCCGGGATTGGCCGCGCGCGCCTGCTCGACGATTTGTCCGGCCTCGAAGGTTTCGGGAATCGCCACGATCAACATTCGCGCGGCAGCGACATTGGCTTCCGCGAGGATCGCCGGGCTGGCGGCATTGCCCCGGACAATCGAGAGCTTGTCCCCTTCGTCGGGTAAGGCGATATCACTCTCCGATTCAATCAAGGTCAGTTGTTGCCCCGCCTCGACCAATTCGGACGCAACCCGGCTGCCTACCCGGCCATGACCCACCAGGATGACCGCCGCATCGCGTGCCTTCCGCGTGGGGCTTGGCTGGCCGGCCTCAAGGCGTCGTCCGGCCAACGAGAAGGCCAGCGGATTGAGCAGGATCGAGATGATCGCGCCCGAAATGATCAGGTCGCGGGCCAGCGGTTCGATGAGTCCCAGCGTGCCGCCCAGCGATGCCAGGATGAAGGAGAATTCGCCGATCTGAGCCAGGCTGGCAGCGATCGTGACCGCAACCCTATGGTCACGGCCGAATACGCGGACGATGGCATAAGCCGCGATCGACTTGCCGACCACGATGATCGCAACCGTTGCGAGCAACAGCAGCGGGGCCTCGACCACCACCGCCGGATTGAACAACATCCCGACCGCAACGAAGAACAACACCGCGAAAGCGTCCCGCAACGGAAGCGTCTCTTCGCCCGCCCGCTGGCTGAACGGGGATTCGGCGAGGATCATCCCGGCGAAGAAGGCTCCCAGGGCAAAGCTGACCCCGAACAGCAATGCCGCCCCCAGTGCCACGCCCAGCCCGATGGCAAGGACGGCAAGCCGGAAGAGCTCTCGCGAGCCGGTGTGGGCGACCGCGTGCAACAGCCACGGAATGACGCGCCGCCCGACGATCAGCATGGCGGCGGCAAATGCCCCGACCTTGAGGACGGTGATCCCAACGGCCGCCGCCAGCTCCGACGGTCCGGAGCTGACAGCGAGCACCGGCAATAGAACAATCGCCAATACCATCGCCACGTCTTCGACGATCAACCATCCGACGGCGATCTTGCCGCGTTCGGTGTCGAGCAGGCGGCGTTCCTGGATGGCGCGAAGCAAGACGACCGTTGACGCCGTCGAGAGCGCCAGGCCGAAGGCCAGGCCCGCGGCATGGCTCCAGCCCATCGTCATTCCCAACAGCCACCCCAATAGAGTCGCCACCGCGATCTGCACGACGGCGCCCGGCACCGCGATCTTTCGAACGGATAGCAAATCACGCAGGGAAAAATGCAGGCCGACGCCGAACATCAGCAGGATGACGCCGAGCTCGGCAAGCTCGGTCGCAATCTCCTGGTCGGCGACGTAGCCGGGCGTGAATGGCCCGACGATCACCCCCGCGAGCAAATAGCCGACGATCGGCGGCAGCCTGAACCGATGCGCGAGCGTCCCCAGCAGGAATGCCGCCACAAGACCTCCCACCATCGTTCCAATCAGGGGGGTCAGGTGAGGCAAAGGGAGTCCTTCTCTCGGATGGCGGGAATCAAAGCTTCGGACTGGCTTTCGTCCATCAAAGCCGCAATGAAAAGGCCATGGCGAGCGAAATCACAGTAAGTCCGGCCCTGGCCGATGCGTTGGTGATCCTGGGCGCGGCCGGAATCGTCATCCCGACCTTCGCCCGCTTCAAGATCAATCCAGTGATCGGATTCATCCTGGTCGGGATCGTCGCAGGGCCCTTCGGCCTCGGCGCGCTGTCGGACCGCTATTCCTGGCTTCAGTCGTTCAGCATCACCGACACCGAGGCGATCGAGCCCTTCGCCGAACTGGGGATCGTCCTGCTCCTCTTTTCCATCGGCCTGGAGCTGAGCTTTCGCCGTGTCATCGCCATGCGCAGGATGGTGTTCGGGATCGGCGCCCTGGAAATGCTGGTCACGGCCGCGCTCGTCGGCAGCTTTCTATGGCTTGGCGGTTGGCAGCCTCAGAGCGCCTTCCTGCTAGCGCTGGCCCTTGCAATGTCCTCGACCGCGCTGGTGCTTCCACTTTGCGGCACGCAAGGCGCGGTCGGACGCGCGGCGCTCGCGATGCTGCTGTTCGAGGATCTTGCGCTGGTGCCGATCCTGTTCCTCGTCAGCGCCGCCGGCGGCGCCGCGGCGGTCGAGGCCGCCAGCCTTGGAAGCATCGCAATCGAAGGCACGCTGGTCATCGTCGCAATCCTGCTGGCGGGACGATTCCTGTTGCCTGCCCTGTTCGCCCAGGCTGCCCGGTCGAAAAAGCCGGAGCTTTTCCTGGCGATCTCCCTGCTGGTGGTGATCCTGGCCGCGACATTGACCGCTTCGGCCGGCCTGTCGCCAATCCTCGGCGCGCTGGTCGCCGGCCTGGTCATCGCGGAGACCGATTATCGAAGCGAAGTCGAGGTCGTGACCGAGCCGTTCAAGGGCCTGGCGCTGGGTGTATTCCTGATCACGGTTGGAATGCGGATCGATGTTGCCAGGCTGATTGAAAACTGGCCGTCGCTCCTGGGCGCGCTCGCCGCTGTCATCCTTGTAAAAGCGATCGTGACGGGCGGGCTGCTGCGCATGGCCGGCGCCCGGCGCGGCGTGGCGGCCGAAACCGGCCTGCTCATGGCCAGCCCGTCCGAAACCACCTTGATCGTCCTGGGCGCCGCGGGCGCGGCGGGCGTGCTGAGTGGTGAGACCGTCGCCTTCTGGTCCGCCGCCACCGCGATCGGCCTCACCGTCACGCCTCTGCTCGCAAGCCTTGGCAGCCTTGCTGCAAGGCGCGTCGATCGCGCTGTCATAGCGGCAGAACCGGCGCGCGAGATCCATGGCAGGACGGTCATCTTCGGCTTCGGCCGCGTCGGACGCATGGTTGCCGACATGCTGGCCGAGCATGACCAGCTCTATCTTGCGATCGACAGCGACATAGACGGTTTCATGGATGCGCGGGACGCGGGCTATTCCGTCATCTATGGGGACGTTTCACGACGTGAACTCGTCGAGAAACTGGGTTTGAACAATGCCAAGGCGGTCGTCCTCACGATGGACGATCCCGTGCTGACCGCGCGCATCGCCAAGCGGTTGCGTGCCGAGCACCCGGGCCTACCGATTATCGCTCGCGCCAGGGACAGCCACCATGCGGGAGCCCTCTATCGGGCGGGCGTGACCGACGCGGTGCCCGAAGCTCTGGAAGCCTCGCTCCAGCTCAGCGAGGCCGTATTGGTCGACATCGGCGTCGCCATGGGGCCGGTCATCGCGTCGATCCACGAAAAGCGGAGCGAATTGCGCTCCGAGATCATGCAGGCCGGCGAACTGGACGTGGAACCGAGTCTGGGCCGGAGACGCGTAAGAGATGCCGCTTCATCCCAAAAATGAAATCGGGCC
>CAMPIY010000068.1 GCA_946886645.1 uncultured Sphingomonas sp. | reverse complement strand
CGGCTCATCAGCCGGGACGCAATTTCAATCCAACGACTCATGAAGTCGATTTGGATTGTGGAGTGTCAAATGCGTAAGTTTCTCATCCCCCTGTTGATGGCAGGCGTCGTGATGCCGGCGACGGCGTACGCGCGGCCTGACAATAATGAGTCGCGCCACGAGCGTTCGTCCGAACACCGCAGCGAGCGGTCATCGGCGGAGCGCCCCCAGCGTACGGAACATGTTCAGCGTGCCGAGCGCCCGGTTAAGGCGGAGCGTTCCAGTCGCGCCGTCCGTATCGAGCAGCGGCAGGCGCGGCCGGTTCAGCAGGAAGTCCGGCAGGTTCGCCGGACGGATCGCGGCCCGGCGGAAGCGATCCGCCGCGTGAATCGCGACCAGCAGACCCGTACCGTGGTTCGCCGCCACACCGACGGCAGCTTCTCCGGCGTTCCGCAACGGACGGTCGAGCGGCACGTCCGCACGTCCGATCACCAGCGCTGGTCGAGCAACTGGCGCCGCGACAATCGCTACGACTGGCGCAACTATCGCAACAGTCACCGGTCGCTGTTCCGGCTCGGCCGCTACTTCGACCCCTACGGCTGGGGTTATCGCCGCCTCTCGATCGGGCTCAATATCGGTTCGAGCTATTACGGGTCGAACTATTGGCTAGACGATCCCTGGATGTATCGCCTGCCGCCGGCCTACGGTCCGTATCGGTGGGTCCGCTACTATGACGATGCATTGCTGGTGAACATCTACACCGGTCAGGTGGCCGACGTTCTCTACAATTTCTTCTGGTAGACAGAGGCAAGCCATTGGTCGAAGGGGCGTTGCGGGACAACCGCGGCGCCCCTTTTGCCATGTTCGGGACAGGCGCGCCGCGCGTCATGAACAAGGGGTCTGCTGAAATGAAATTGACGTTCGCTTTCGCCGCATCGGCCACCGCCATCGCGCTTGCCGCCTGCACGACGACGGCGCCGCCCGCCGAGGTTGCCGCCGTTCCGGTCGAAGCCGCCGCGCCCGTCGTAACGGAATCGGCCCACGACCAGCTGTTCCGCCTGTTCAAGCAAAGTGACGAAGCGAACCTTCAGCGCAATCCGCTGAACGGCCTGTTTCGCGGCGACATGCGCTACGCCGACCGGTTCGGCGACTATATCAGCGACGAATATTATGCCGGCGAGAAAGCGGCGGCGGAGCATGACCTAGCCGCGCTCCATGCGATCGACCGGGCGGCACTGAATGCGACCGATCAGCTGGCCTATGACGTGTTCGAATATTCGACCCAGGACACCTTGCGCGGTTACCAGCCCGACCTGCTGGCGCTGACCGAAGTCCGGCCGATGAACCACTTTTTCGGCTACCACACCTTCTATCCGACCTTCGCTAGCGGACAGGGCGCGGCGCCGTTCAAGACCGTCGCGGACTATGAGAATAATTTGAAGCGCCACAAGGAGTTCGCGACCTATATTGATCGCGCCATTGCGCGCTTCCGCCAGGGCGAGCAGAGTGGTGTCGTCGAGACCAAGATGACGGTCCGCAACATGATCGAGCAGCTCGACACCCAGCTCAAGCAGTCCACCGAGGAGTCGCCTTACTACGGTCCGGTGAAGCAGTTCCCGGCGGACTTTTCCGACGCCGACAAGGCGCGGTTCACGGCGGAGTATCGTGCGGCGATCGAGGGCGAGCTTTACCCGGCGCTAACCCGGCTTCGCGATTTCCTGAAGAACGAATATCTGCAGAACGCCCGCGAAGGCGTCGGGCTGATGTACATGAAGGGCGGTGACAAGCTTTACCGCTACCTGGTCCAGTCGACGACGACCTTGCCGCTGACGCCGGAAGAAGTTCACCAGACCGGCCTCAACGAGGTCGCGCGGATTACGACCGAGATGGAGAAGGTCAAGCAAGAGGTCGGCTTCAAGGGCGACCTGCCGGCCTTCTTCAACTATCTGCGCACCGACCCGAAGTTCAAAATGCCGACCCGCGAGGCGCTGACCCAGGGCTATTACGACATCGGCAAACGGGTCGACGCCAAGCTGCCCGAATATTTCTCGACAATCCCCAAGGCCAAGCTGGAGATCCGCCCCTACGAACCGTTCCGCGAGAAGTTCGAGGCGGGCGGAAGCTACGAGCAGGGCACGCCCGACGGCTCACGCCCTGGCACCTTCTATTTCAATGCCTATGATCTGCCGTCCCGTACGACGCCGGGCATGACGACGCTATACCTCCACGAAGGTTCGCCGGGTCACCATTTCCAGATCAGCCTGGCGCAGGAGAATGAGGCGCTTCCGCCCTTCATGCGCTACGGCGGCAATACCGCCTATGTCGAAGGCTGGGCGCTCTATGCCGAGACGCTGGGCTACGACATGGGCTTCTACAAGGATCCGATCCAGCGGATGGGGACGCTCGACGACGAGATGCTGCGCGCGATGCGGCTGGTGGTCGACACCGGCATCCACAGCAAGGGTTGGACCCGCGAACAGTCGATCAAATATATGCTCGACCATTCAAGCATGGGGAAGACGGACGCGACCGCCGAGGTCGAGCGCTATATCGCCATTCCCAGCCAGGCACTGGCCTACAAGACCGGCGCGATGACCATCCAGCGGCTGCGGCGGAAGGCCGAGGCCGAGCTTGGCGACAAGTTCGACATCAAGGACTTCCACGCCCAAGTGCTGATGACCGGAAGTCTGCCGCTGGCGATCCTGGAGAAGAAGATCGACGCCTGGATCGCGGCGAAGAAGGCCGGCTGACGTGAGCCGGACTTGGCCGCTCTTAAGGTCACAAAGTGCATGGAAAACGGCATCTTTTCCGGCCTGATTTGTGAACTTAAGGGAATCGCCTGCCGCGGCGAATCTTCACAAATCTTCACGGTCACGGGGCTGACAGAATTGAATGATTTTCGATGAGAAAGAGCCGGACGCAATGCGCGTCCGGCACGGAGCAGGTGAATTCCTATTATGCAAGCGGCGCGGGCGGATCAGCCGTTCGCGTCGCGCTCGTCGAGCCGCACGATGGGCCGGTTCTTCACCTCTTTCTTGACGAAGCTGGTCTCGTAACGGCGGATGACCGGGTTCGACGCGAGCTCGGCGTCGGCGAACGCGTTGAACGCCGCCATGTCGCGTGCCGTCACCAGCAGGACCATGTCGTCGCTGCCGCTGACCTCCAGGCAGAGCTGGACCTCGTCGAGGTGCTGGAGCCTCGCCTTGAGCTCGGCGAGACCCGCGACCGGCGCATGGTCGTGAAGCTGCAGGCGGACGAGCGCGCGCAGCCTTTTGTCCGACAGGTCGGGCGACAGGATCGCCACGGTGCGGGCAATCGCGCCTTCGTCCCGCAACCGGCGGAGGCGGCGGGCGATCGCGGATGGCGACAAGGCGATGATCTCCGCCAACTGGTCGGCCGTGCGATCGGCATCCTCCTGAAGCGCGTTGAGCAGCTTGAGATCGAAACTGTCGAACATCGTGTGATTCTTGCCAGAATTTGGCAGCAGCGCCAGCCACTTTGCACGCCGTCGGACGGAGAATGGGCGTAAAAGGCGAGGTATCGAGGAACGATGCCATGTTCATTCCATTTTCCCACCTCGCGACCGGGCTTTCGCTGCTGGTGTCGAGCCAGCTTGCGCTGCCCTCGGTTTCGCGCCTCTGGACGAGCGAGCGGGAGGGCAGCCGCTGTGCGGTGGCATGGCATGATCATCGTTCCGACCGCCCCGCTGCGGCCAAGCGAAAGGCCGGCTCCGGCCGCCAGGCCTCGGCGAGCATCCAGATCGTGACGTTCGGCCCGTAGCGGCCTGTCTCAACCAGTGAAATCAATCGATGGCCTCGCCGACGGCGGGGCCCTGGCCTTATGGAGATTCCCTTGAAATCGAACCTTGTCCTGGCCGCCGCGCTCGCGGCGTCATTTCCCGCAGCCGCGCCCGCTTTGGGCTTTGTTTCAGACAGTGCCGCCGAAAGCGCCGCCGCGCCCAGCACCGCCGCGCTAGTCGAAGCGCTGGAGAAGCGGCTCGACGATTTCTACGTCGATCCGGCGGTCACGGACAGTTACCGCGCCGCGCTCGCCAAGGCGCTGGCGGCGGGCGAATTCGAAGGGCTCGCGGGTGATGCGCTGGCCGCCAGGTTCAACGCAATCCTCCAGGCCGCGCATCCGGACCTGCACCTGAAAGTCTATGCGCCGGGAACCGGCATGTTCGGAAAAGAGGATGAGGCGGGCCAGCCCGACCTTCCGGCCAACGCGCTGGAGGCGGCCGGCTGGGTCGCGCCCGGCATCGCCTATGTCCGTCCCTTCGCCTTCTTCGACCGCGAGAGCGACGTCGAGCGCCTGCAGAAGTTCATGGACGGGCATGCGGAAGCGAAGGCGCTGATCATCGACCTTCGCCATCATGTGGGTGGTGAGCTTCGCGAGATGGACGTGATTCTGGCCGACCTGTTCGCCGCACCCACCGACTTGCTGACCATGACCACGCGCCCGGTGGCGTGGGAGCGGTTCGAGAAGAAGGCACCGACCGAGCGGCTGTCGGTCATCGCACGCGATGCAACGATGGTGCGCGAGCTTCATCGGGCCGTTCCACGGGCGGGCGGGGCGCGGATGGCCAAGGTCCCGGTCTATGTCCTGACATCGCGGAGGACCGCGTCGGCGGCCGAGCATCTGGCGCTGGCGATGAAGGTCAGCGGCCGCGCGACGGTGGTCGGAGACACGACGCGCGGCGCCGGCCATTACGGGGACGAGATCGAGCTAACCGGGGGATATTCGATGTTCATCCCCTATGGCGACACGGTCGATCCAAAGACCGGCAAGGGCTGGGAAGCGAGCGGCGTGACTCCGGACATCGCCATCCCGGCGAAGGATGCGCTGGATTATGTTCTCGAGAAGCTCGGAGCTCCGAAAGCGTCGTCGCCTTATCCGGTGGTCTAAGCGCTCAAAGCTTCCGCGATGAGCTTGCGGCTGTTGTCGATGCCGTAGAGCGCGATGAAGCTGCCCATGCGCGGCCCCTGGCTGGAGCCGAGGAGGGTTTCGTAGAGCGCTTGGAACCAGTGGCGCAGGCTTTCGAACGGGTGGCGCTTGCCGACCTCGAAGACCGCGTGCTGGATGGTCTCGCCATCGGCGTCGGCGGGCAGCTTTTCCAGCTCAGCGTCGAGGTCGCGCAGGGCTTCGGCCTCCGCATCCGTGGGGGCGCGGCGCTTCAGCGAAGGCTCGACGAAATCTCGGGCATAGTTGACTGCCAGGCCGATGAGATTGTCGAGCTCGGGATTGCTCTCGGGCGAGGTGCCCGGAGCGTAGCGCTGGACGAACTTCCAGGCCGTTTCCTTCTTGCCGCAGCCGGGCAGGCTGACGAGGTTGAGGAGCAGGCCGTAGGTTAGCGGGAGGGGCGCGTTTGGCACCCTGCCATCATGGATATGGTGGACCGGATTGCCGAGCTGCTGCTCGATCGGCTGGGTCGGGTAATTGCCCCGGAACTGATAATATTCGTCGACCGCGCGGGGGATGACGCCGATATGCAGGCTCTTCGCCTTCCGCGGCTCGCGATAGGCGTAGAAGGCCAGGCTCTCCTCATTGCCATAGCTGAGCCATTGTTCGAGGCTCAGGCCATTGCCCTTCGACTTGGATATCTTCTCCCCCTTCTCGTCGAGGAACATCTCGTAATTGAAGCCCTCGGGCGGACGGGCGCCGAGGATGCGCGCGATCTTGCCCGACTGGATCGTCGAGTCGATCAGATCCTTGCCCGACATTTCATAGTCGACGCCCAGCGCGACCCAGCGCATCGCCCAGTCCACCTTCCATTGGAGCTTGGAAAGCCCGCCGAGGGCCGATTGCTCGACACGGCCTTCTTCGTCGTTGAAGGCGATGAGCCCGGCATCGGCATCGACGACCTCGACCGGCACCTGAAGCACGCGGCCCGACGATGGCGAAATTGGCAGGACCGGAGAATAGGTCTGACGGCGTTCCTCGCGGAGCGTCGGGAGCATCACGCCGAGGATGTCGTCCCAGTAGCGGAGCACCGACTTCAACGTCTCATCGAACCGGCCGCTTGCATAATATTCGGTCGAAGAGGCGAACTCATAATCGAAGCCGAACCGGTCGAGGAAGCGGCGAAGCATCGCATTATTGTGATGGGCGAAGCTTTCATATTCGCCGAAGGGGTCGGGGATCTGGGTGAGCGGCCGGCCGATATTCTCCGCCAGCATCGCCTGGTTGGGGACATTGTCGGGAACCTTGCGCAGGCCGTCCATGTCGTCGCTGAACGCGATGAGCCGCGTCGGCGCGCCGCCGGTAAGCTCCTCATAGGCGTGGCGGACCATGGTGGTGCGAAGCACTTCGACGAAGGTGCCCATGTGCGGCAGGCCCGAGGGACCGTAGCCGGTCTCGAACAGCATCGGCTGGCCATCCGGCTTGCCATCGGGCCAGCGCTTCAACAGCTTGCGCGCTTCCTCATAAGGCCACGCCTTGCTGGTCATGGCGGCATTTCGGAATACGTCGTCGCTCAACTGTTGCCCTTTCGTTCCGGCTTGGCCAATGGTTAAGGCTGCCGTGGCCGCTCCTTTGCCTCTTCCCGCGCTTCACGCAACCCATGCCGGAATCTGGATTGCGGCCAATGGCGAGGTGCGGGAAGCGTCGCGGGGTGAGGCGATCGCCCGGCTGGCAGAGACGCCCCACATCCTACTGAACGCGCCGCTAGTCGGGCAACGCCTGGGTTATCCCGATGTGTCTGGGCTGGATCTGTTGGAGCTGTTTGCGTTTGTGCATCCGGCGCGGTTTGCGGTTCCGACAGTGGCCGGGCTGGCACGGGCGGTAGGCATAGAGCCGCCCGCGAACGATGCCGATGCGGCGGCCGCGCTGGTCGGTATCGCCGAGCCGTTGCTTGCTCGACTGAGCGCGGAGGATTGGGCGGAGCGCGAAGGGGCGTGGACCTCGAACGCGACGCTCTACCGGCTCGGCTGGGGCTGGGCGCCGTTTGTCGGGCAGCGCATTGCCAAGCCCGAACGCGGCGAGCGGATGCTTTTCTCGCGCCTGCCACAGTGGGAGGAGCAGGCGGAGCGACCGCCGCCAAAGACGCTGTCGATTCCATCTTCGGACGCGCAGTCGAAGCTGGCCGAGCTGACCGGCAAGGGGTCCGAGCCGCGCGAGGGGCAGAAGGCGATGGCGGGTGAAGCGGCTGCGATCTTTGCCCCGCGCCGGGCGGCGGGCGAGCCGAACATGCTGCTGGCCGAGGCGGGAACCGGGATTGGCAAGACGCTCGCCTATCTCGCGCCGGCCTCGCTATGGGCCGACCGCGCCGGTGGGACGGTGTGGGTGTCGACCTTCACCAAGGCGTTGCAGCGGCAGCTCGATGCGGAAGGACGGCGGCTGTTTCCCAACGACGAGGAGCGAAAGAAGCGGATCGTAGTCCGCAAGGGACGCGAAAATTATCTCTGCCTGCTGAACCTAGAGGACGCGATGCAGGGCGCGTTTGCGGGTCGGGCGGCGGTGCTGGCGCAGCTGGTCGGCCGTTGGGCGGCTTATACGAAGGACGGCGACATGGTCGGCGGCGACCTGCCCGGCTGGTTGCCGAGCCTGTTCCGGCGAGCGGGCGCCGCCGCATTGACCGACCGGCGCGGGGAGTGCGTCTATGCGGGCTGCCCGCATTACCGGAAATGCTTCATCGAGCGGGCCGAGCGGGCAGGGCGAGAGGCGGACCTGGTCATCGCCAACCATGCGCTGGTGATGGTGAATGCCGCGCGCGGACGGCCCGACGCGCCGCAGCGGATCATCTTCGACGAAGGCCATCATCTGTTCGACGCGGCGGACTCGACCTTCTCGGCCGCGCTGACTGGGCAGGAAGCGATAGAGATGCGTCGCTGGATCGTCGGCCCGGAGGGCAAGTCGCGCGGGCGTCGGCGGGGGCTGGCGGCGCGGTTGCTCGATGTGTGCAGCTATGACGATCAGGGCGCGATGGCGCTGGATGCGGCCGTGGAGGCGGCGAAGGCGCTGCCGTCAGACGGGTGGATCGGGCGGCTGGCGGAAGGCGATCCGTTCGGGCCGGTCGAGCGGCTGCTGAGCGAGGTTCGCGGCACCGTCTATGCGCGGGCGAAGGCTCAGGAGGCCGGCTACGGGCTGGAGACCGAACTGGCCGAGCCGGATGGCAATCTGGTGTCGGCCGCTGCGTCGGCGATGGAGTCGTTGGAGGCGTTGGCGAAGCCGCTGGCGGCGCTGGCCCGGCGGCTGGAAGCGATCCTTGAGGACGCGCCCGACTGGCTCGACTCGCAAGCGCGGGCGCGGGTCGAAGGGGCGATCAACGGCCTCACCTGGCGGCGCGAAACGCTGGCGGCGTGGATTGCGTTGCTCGGGCGGATCGGGGGCGTGGCGGATCCGGATTTCGTCGACTGGCTGGCGATCGACCGGGTCGAGGGGCGCGAATATGACATCGGGCTGCATCGCCACTGGCTCGACCCGACGCGGCCGTTGGCGAAGGCCGTGCTGGAGCCGGCGCATGGCGTTCTGGTGACGTCGGCAACGTTGCGCGGAAGCGAGGGCTGGCCGAGCGCGGAGGCGCGGACCGGCGCGCTGCACCTGCCGGGGCCGACGGGCCATTTTGAGGCGGCGAGCCCGTTCGATTATGTCGCGCAATCGGAAGTGCTGATCGTCAACGACATCGGCCGGAACGATATCGCCGCGCTGGCTGGCGCCTATGCGCGGCTGATCGAGACGGCCCAAGGCGGAACGCTTGGCCTGTTCACCGCGATCCAGCGGCTCCGCGCGGTCCATGCCCGGATCGCCGACCGGCTCGCTCGGGCGGGGCTGCCGCTGCTCGCACAGCATGTCGATCCGATCGACACGGGGACGCTGGTCGACATCTTCCG
>CAMPIY010000067.1 GCA_946886645.1 uncultured Sphingomonas sp. | reverse complement strand
CCCCTAGCCCCTCCCCATCAAGGGGAGGGGAATCAAGGTTTCTTCGGCGTTCCGCCCGGCTTCGGCCCCTTCCCCGGCCCTCGGCGAGGACCGTCGGGACCGCGCCGGCCCGGTTCCTTGCGGACGAAGCGGCGATCGCCGGGGCCACGCCGGTCGTTCGGGCCGCTGCGCTGCCGCTCCGGGACGCGATCCATCGGCCGGGACTGGACTTGCCCCTTGGGGCCGACGGCATAACCTTCCTTCAAGAGTTCATTGAAAGCCGCGCGGACGCTGAGCGCGATCGAATCCTGCACGGCCTTGGGCAAATCCGCGAAGGCGGAGTTGCGATGGAGCGTCTGCAGGTCGCGCAGCATCGCGTTCGGCACGCCGCCGGAAGCAGCCTTCATCGCCTCCATCGCGTCGACGACGGCCGCGAAGATGATCGATTGCATGACGTCGGACGCGGCTCGTTGCACCTTGGCTCTCCTGATTTCGACCGACGCGGTGGACTAACGGTCATGCGCTCCCTAATTCGGCGCGCGTGATGCGGCAATTCCACAAGATGCACGGTCTCGGCAACGACTTCGTCATCCTCGACGGGCGGACGGAGGCGGTGACGATGACGCCCGAGCTCGCCCGAGCATTGGCCGACCGCAAGACCGGTATCGGCTGCGACCAGCTGATCCTGCTGGAGCCGTCGAGCGTCGCCGACGTGAAGATGCGCATCTGGAACCATGACGGGGGCGAGGTCGAAAGTTGCGGGAATGCCTCGCGCTGCGTCGTGGCGCTGACTGGCGCGAAGACGCTGGAGACCGGCGGCGGGATCGTCGAAGGAGCGAGCAAGGGCAGCGAGGTCGAGGTCAGCCTTCCCGCACCGAAGTTCGGCTGGGACGACATCCCCCTCACCTATCCGATGGACACGGCCAGCCTGCCGCTCGCCTGGGGGCCGCTGGAGCATCCCATGGCGCTCAGCGTCGGCAACCCGCATGCGGTGTTCTTTGTGGACGACGAGGCGGCGGTCGAACTCGATCAATTGGGTCCAAGCATCGAGCATGACCCGGCATTCCCGGAGCGGATCAACGTCAACGTTGCCTCCGTGCGCGATGACGGCATCCATTTGCGCACCTGGGAGCGCGGTGCGGGCCTGACGCTGGCCTGCGGTACCGGCGCCTGCGCCACCGCCGTCGCGGCCATCGTCCAGAAAAAGGTGGCCTCGCCCGCCCGAGTCCATATGCGCGGCGGCGAGCTCACCATCAACTGGGCGCCGGGCGAGCCGATCCGCATGCAGGGCAGCGCGACCCAAGTCTTCCAGGGCGAAATCGACCTGGAGCAGTTCGCTTGACGGCCCAGACCATCACGCTCGGCTGCCGCCTCAATTTCGCGGAGAGCGAGGCGATGCGCGCGCTTGCGGGCGACGACACGATCATCGTCAACAGTTGCGCGGTAACGAACGAGGCCGTTCGCCAGACGCGCCAGGCGATCCGCCGGGCACATCGCGAGGCTCCAGACAAGCGGATCGTCGTCACCGGATGCGCGGCCCAACTGGACCCGGATTCCTTCGCGGCGATGCCTGAGGTCAGCCGGGTCATCGGCAATGCGGACAAGTATAGCCAGTCCGCTTTTGCCAATGAAAAGAAGGTGGTTGTCAGTGACGTCATGGCGGCACCTCCGCCACCCGTCGCGGCGGGTTTCCTGGCCCGCGTCAGGAGTTTCGTGGCCGTGCAGACCGGCTGCGACCATCGCTGCACCTTCTGCTCCATCTGGCAGGGGCGCGGGCCGAGTCGGTCGCTGCCTTATGAAGCGGTGCGCGACGCCGTGGCGCGGGAGCTGGATGCGGGAGCGAAGGAGATTGTCCTCACCGGCGTCGATATCACCAGCTATGAGCCGGGCCTGGGCCAGATCTGCCAGAAACTCCTGACCGACCTGCCTCAGTTGCAGCGCCTACGCCTCTCGTCGCTCGACAGCATCGAGATCGACGATGCGCTGATGGAGCTCGTTGCGGGTGAACGTCGCCTGCTGCCCCACTTCCACCTTTCGCTCCAGGCCGGGGACGACCTCATCCTCAAGCGGATGAAGCGGCGCCACAGCCGCGCGCAGGCGGTGGCGACCGTCGAGAATCTCAAGAAAGCGCGCGCCGACGTCACCATCGGCGCCGACCTGATCGCCGGGTTCCCCACCGAGAGCGAGGAAGCGGCGCTGAACTCGCTCCGCCTGCTCGACGACTGCGACATCGTCGCCGCCCACATCTTCCCCTTCTCGCCTCGCCCCAACACGCCGGCGGCGCGGATGCCGCAGCTGGAGCGTGAACTGGTCAAGGCACGGGCGGCGCGGCTGCGCGCTGCTGCCGCAGGGCGCAGGGCGCGCTGGCTCGATAGCCTGACCGGCACCCGCCAGACGGTGCTGATCGAGAATGGAGAGAAGGGACACAGCAACGGTTTCGCCCCGATCCGCATTGAGGGGTCGAAGCGAGGCGACAACGGTGTAGCGCAAATCATGGGTCGCGACGGTGACCTTCTAATCGGGATATTTGAATGAGTTGGCTCGAACGCCTCACAGGCGGTTTCAAGAAAACGGCGGACCGCCTGGGCGAAAACATCTCGGGCCTGACGCAGAAGGCGGCGCTCGACACCGCGACCCTCGACGACATCGAGGAAGCGCTGATCGCGTCCGACCTCGGCCCTGAGGCTTCACGTCGCATACGCGATGCTATTTCCGCAAAGCGCTATGAGCAGCTCGACGAGCGCGGGCTTCGCACCATCCTGGCGGAGGAAATCGAGAAAATCCTGGCTCCGGTCGCCAAGCCGCTCGACGTCTGGGGCTTCCCCCGCCCGCACGTCATCCTGGTGATCGGCGTCAACGGATCGGGCAAGACCACGACGATCGGCAAGCTTGGGCATCTGCTGCAGGAGCAGGATTATGGCGTGATGCTGGCGGCCGGCGACACGTTCCGCGCCGCCGCAATCGAACAACTCAGGATCTGGGGCGACCGGATCAAGGCGCCGGTCATTTCCGGCAAGGAAGGCGGTGATGCTGCCGGGATCGTCTATGACGGCGTCAAGCAAGCGACCGCAACCGGCATCGACGCACTGATCGTCGACACGGCAGGCCGCCTTCAGAACAAGGCGCACCTTATGGACGAACTGAGCAAAGTCCGGCGAGTGCTCGGCCGGTTGAACCCCGAGGCGCCGCATGACGTTATCCTCGTGCTCGATGCGACGACCGGACAGAATGCCCTCAACCAGATCGAGGTCTTCGCCCGCGATGCAGGCGTGACCGGCCTGGTGATGACCAAGCTCGACGGCACGGCGCGCGGCGGGGTGCTGGTCGCGGCGGCCGAGAAGTTCGGCCTTCCCATCCATGCCATCGGCGTCGGTGAGGGGATCGAGGACTTGCGCCCGTTCGATCCGCGCGCCGTAGCGCGGGCGATCGCGGGGCTCCCGGCATGAGCGACGGCGCCAAAACCGAGCCGACCGGGACCGCCCGGCTGCTGATCGACGTCGGCCCGCTGCTGGTCTTCTTCCTCGTCAATTTCCTGGCGCCGGTGCCGGGCGCGTTGAAGATTTTCGTCGCGACCGGGGCGTTCATGGCGGCGATGATGGCCGCGCTCGTCTTCTCGGCGATCCGCTACCGCTATATTTCGCCGCTGCTGCTCTTTTCGGGCGTCATGGTGATCGTGCTGGGCGGCCTCACCATCTGGCTGCACAACGAGACCTTCATCAAGGTGAAGCCGACGATCTATTACGCGCTTGTTGCGGGCCTGCTCGCCTTCGGGCTGGCGACCGGCAGGCCATTGCTGAAGGCCGTCCTCGGGACAGCCTACCCCGGCCTGGACGAGGAAGGGTGGCGCAAGCTGACCCGCAACTGGGCGATTTTCTTCGCGGTCATGGCGGTGGTCAACGAAGCGGTCTGGCGCAATACGACGACCGATTTCTGGATCGGCTTCAAGCTGTGGGGCGCCATTCCCGCGACCCTTCTTTTCGCCGCGGCCAATGTGCCGATGCTCCTTCGCCATGGCCTAGCGGCCGAGGAAGCCGCGCCCCAGCCAATCGAACCGGGACCAGTCGAATGAGCGATCCTATCCTCAGCATTCGCGGCCTGAGAAAGGCCTACGCGAGCGGCACCGAGGCGCTGAAATCGGTAGACCTCGACATTCGGCGGGGAGAGATTTTCGCGCTGCTCGGCCCCAATGGGGCGGGCAAGACCACGCTGATCAACATCGTCTGCGGGATTGTGACCCCGTCGGGCGGCCAGGTGCTGGTCGACGGCAAGGACCACCTCACCGACTATCGCCATGCCCGCAGCCGCATCGGCCTGGTTCCGCAGGAATTGACCACCGACGCGTTCGAAAGCGTGCTGTCGACGGTCAGCTTCAGCCGAGGCCTCTTCGGCAAGCCGCGCGACCCGGCGAAGATCGAACTGCTGCTCAAGCGACTTTCCCTATGGGACAAGCGCAAGTCGAAGATGATGGAGTTGTCGGGCGGCATGAAGCGGCGGGTGATGATCGCCAAGGCGTTGAGCCACGAGCCGGACATATTGTTCCTCGACGAGCCGACCGCCGGCGTCGACGTCGAGCTTCGCCGCGACATGTGGGAGATGGTGCGCAAGCTGCGCGCAGACGGCACCACGATCATTTTGACCACCCATTATATCGAAGAGGCCGAGGAGATGGCCGACCGCGTGGGCGTCATTTCCAAAGGCGAGCTAGTCGCGGCCGAGGAAAAACACGCGCTGATGCGCAAGCTCGGCCGCAAGACGCTGAAGCTGACGCTTGCCGATCCGATGACCACGGTCCCGGCCCAGCTTGAAGAGTGGAACCTCGAGATCGAGGACGACGGCCACATCCTCTGCTACCAGTTCGACGCCAATGCGGAGAAGACCGGCGTCCCCTCGCTCCTTCGCAAGGTCAGCGACCTCGGCATCGGATTCAAGGACCTTTCAACCGAGCAATCCAGCCTGGAAGATATTTTCGTCGGCATGGTTCATGAGGGGCGCGGCAAGTGAGGAACGGCGGATTCAACGGCGAAGGCGTCTACGCAATCTACCGTTTCGAGATGGCGCGGGCTCTGCGGACGCTGTGGCAAAGCCTCATCACGCCAGTCATCACCACCGCCCTCTATTTCGTGGTGTTCGGCGCCGCGATCGGCGGGCGAATGACCGACATGGACGGGATCAGTTTCGGCTCCTTCATCGTCCCCGGCCTCACCTTGCTGTCGGTGTTCATGCAATCGATCTTCAACGCCAGCTTCGGCATTTATTTTCCGAAGTTTACGGGGACGATCTACGAGCTTCTCTCAGCTCCCATTTCTAGCATGGAGACGGTGCTCGCCTATGTCGGAGCGGCGGTCACGAAGAGCCTCGTGCTGGCCTTGGTCACGCTCGCCACCGCGACATTGTTCGTCGATGTGCCCATCGAACATCCAGCGCTGATGCTGTTGTTCCTCGTCTTGATCACCACCGCTTTCTGCCTGCTCGGCTTCGTCATCGGCATCTGGGCGCAGAATTTCGAGCAGCTGCAGATCATCCCGATGCTGATCGTGACGCCCCTCACCTTCCTCGGCGGCGCCTTCTATTCGATCAGCGCGCTCGGGGAGCCGTGGCGGACGGTGACGCTGTTCAACCCGGTGGTTTATTTAGTGAGCGGGTTCCGCTGGACCTTCTTCGGCGTGTCGGACGTACCGGTCTGGTCCAGCGTGGCGGTGATGCTAACGATTATCATCGCCTGCCTCACCGCCATCGTCTGGGTGTTCAAGACCGGCTACCGCCTCAAGCAGTAGCGCTAGCTTCCTGCCGCTGGTCGGCGCGGTCGAGGCCCTTGCCGTCCAGGTTCTGGGCGACGAAGTCCCAGTTGATGATGTTTTCGAGCACGCTCTTCACGAACTTCGGCCGTTCGTTGCGATAGTCGATGTAATAGGCGTGTTCCCACACGTCGATCGTCAGTAGCGGGACCAACCCGTGAACCGCCGGCGTGTCCGCATCGTGAAGCGACGTCACTTCCAACTTTCCGTTGTTCAGCACCAACCAGCCCCAGCCGCTGGCGAAATGGTTGACGCTTTCGGTCGCCAGCTTGTCGAGCATCGCCTGCTCGTCTCCGAAGCTTTCACTGATGAGGTCGCGAAGCCGCCCCGAGGGCCGAGTCGATCCTGCCGGCGCCAGGCATTGCCAGAAGAAACTGTGGTTCCAGATCTGGGCCGAATTGTTGAACAGGCCCTTGTCGCCCTTTTCCTTGGCGGCCTTGATCACCTCGATCAATGAGGCATCGGTCAGCCCCTTTTCCGCCAGCATCCCGTTGGTCTTGTCGACATAGGCCTTGTGATGCTTGCCGTGATGATAATCGAGCGTCTCGGCCGACATGTGCGGGCCAAGGGCGTCTTTTGCGAACGGCAGGTCGGGAAGCGTAAATGGCATGTCTTACTCCATGGACTAGGGGGTTGAGGCCTTACACCTCAACGAACGGCACGCAATGCGGCTCCCCGATTGGATGCCGATGGCTTGCCCGAAGTGCCCGGCCGGTCGTAAACGATCCGTAACGAAGCGGAAGCGGCCGCTCAAAAAGGGGGGAATGATGGGCAAATTCTTCGACAATTTGAACCTGGTCCTGGGTGTCGGACTGGTGATCGCGCTGGCGCTGATGATGGGATTCCACGCCGAGACGATCAGCGCCGAGGCGGTGCTTCGCTGGCTGCACGTCTTTTTCGGCATCACCTGGATCGGCCTGCTCTATTATTTCAACTTCGTGCAGATTCCGACGATGCCCGCGGTGCCGGCGGAGCTGAAACCCGGCGTCTCCAAATATATCGCCCCCAAGGCGCTCTTCTATTTCCGCTGGGGCGCGGCGTTCACCGTGCTGACCGGCCTCATCCTCGCCTATGTGAACAATTACCTGGTCGAGGCGCTGACCCTTCAGCCGCAGGTCCGGCTGATTGGCATCGGCATGTGGCTGGCGCTCATCATGGCGTTCAACGTTTGGGCGATCATCTGGCCGAACCAGCAAAAGGTGCTTGGCCTGGTCGAGGCAGATGACACAGCCAAGGCGAAGGCGGGCCGCGTTGCACTTATTGCCAGCAGAACGAACACCCTGCTGTCGATCCCGATGCTTTACGCAATGACGACCTATCAGACGCTTGGAAGCTGAACGATGGCCGGCAATCGGGGCGGCCCTGACTCCGCCCCAAATCGCTAACGCCGGGTCACGCGATAACGGCTCAGCTCGAGCGCAGGCTGATCCCACTCAGGCGCCATGTTGCGCGCCCTGACCAGATCCGCATAAGCGGAGTTGAGATCCCCGCCCATTTCATGGGCCAGCCCGCGGACATAATAAGCGACCGCTGGCTGTTGCGTCCGTAGCTCCAGGGCGCGATCGGCCATTTGAGCGGCGACGCTTCCGTTACCGGCGTCGAGCTGGGCAAGGCCCATGTTCAGCCAGATTTCGGGTTCTGTCGGCTCAAGGGCGAGCGCGCGGTTGAAGTCGCTATTGGCGGTGAGCGTATCGCCCTGTTTCATTCTGAGGATTGCCCGGTTCACGAGGGTCGCGACCCTCGTATCCCGGGTCATGAGTTCCTCGGAAAGGGCCAGGTTGCACACCCGCATGGCATCCCAATCGCGACGATTATCCCTCGCCGATTCATAGCAGGATGTCGCAAGAGATTTGTTCAGCGACAACGCAGAACCGAGCGCGGGGGCAGAGGGGACGGCAACAACAGCCAGTCCCAGGGCAAGTGAAAGAACCTTCATTGAAGTCTCCTTTCCAGCGGGGAGACTTTACCACAAAATCAGCAATGATTCATCAGGCCGATTCGGAATCCGTCAATCGATGCCGCTTGAGCGCGTGGCGTAGCTGGTCGTAGCTCAGGCCGAGGGCCGTCGCCGTCGCGCGCTGGTTGAATCGGTTTCGCGAAAGCGCGTCCTCCAGAAGCGATTTTTCATAGGTGGCGACGGCGCCCCGCAAATCGTCGGTCGTTGCCGGGAAAGCAGCGCTCAAGTCGCCATTGGCCGTGTGGGGACCTGGCAATTCGGTCTGACGGCCGTCGCCGGCCGACATAGGTTCGCTGTCCGTCTGCGCCCAAGGGGATTGAAAGGGATCGAACTGGATCGCATCGATCTCGCGCTCCGGATCTTCGGCGCGATAGACCGCGCGCTCGATGACGTTGCGAAGCTCGCGGACATTGCCCGGCCAGGGATATGCCTCCAGCTCGGCCAGCGCGCGCGGCGAGAAGCCCGGCCAGTTGGGCCAGTCCAGTTCGACCGCCATGCGCCTTCCGAAATGTTCGACGAGCAACGGGATGTCGCCCTTCCGGGCCCTCATCGGGGGAAGCGTCACCACCTCGAAGGACAGGCGGTCCAGCAAATCGGCCCGGAATCTTCCCTCCTCCACCAGCTTTGGAAGATGTTCGTTGGTCGCGGCGACAATTCGCACGTCGACCTCGATCGGCTTCGACGCGCCGATGCGCGTGATCTCGCCATATTCGACGGCGCGGAGGAGCCGGTCCTGGGCCGGCGACGACAAGGTCGCGAGCTCGTCGAGGAACAAGGTCCCGCCATCGGCTTCTTCGAACCGGCCGTGCCGGGTTTTGGCGGCCCCGGTGAAGCTGCCGGCCTCATGACCGAACAGTTCCGCCTCGATCAGATTTTCAGGCAGAGCGGCGCAGTTCATCGTGACAAGCGGACCGGCCCAGCGCTGCGAGAGGTGATGGAGGCGCTCGGCAATCAATTCCTTGCCGGTGCCGCGCTCGCCGATCACCAGAACTGGCCGGTTCAACGGCGCGGCGCGGCTGGCCCGCTCGACCGCGTCGAGAAAGGCAAGGCTCTGCCCCACGAATTGATTGGCCCTTTCCATGCCCAATATGTGGTGGCAAATCCCACCATCTGGCAAGATATTTCACTCCGCCGTTGGTCGAATTTTGGCGGATTTGACAGAATTCCAACGCTATCGATTTTTTGGCATGAAGCCTGCA
>CAMPIY010000066.1 GCA_946886645.1 uncultured Sphingomonas sp. | reverse complement strand
TGGCTGCTTTACGGCGCCTGGAGCGCCGCCAGCCACAGCGTGGACCAGCTGATGGACCGCGAATGGCCCGACGAAGAGCGCGAGGCATTTCTAGCCGCAGCGGCCGAATATCCGGAGCTCAATGGCCTGCACGACCTTCGCACCCGCACGTCGGGGGCCCACCGGTTCGTCCAGTTTCATGTCTGGGTTCCGGCCGACTGGACCGTTCGCGAGGCGCATGAGAAAATGGATGCCGTCGAGGAGAAGCTGCAGCACCGTTTCCCCGGCTGCGAGATCATCATCCATCTCGATCCCGAAGGCCACACCGACCGGGAGGGCATATTGCCCAAGCACCTGACGGAGAGCGCCCGATGACTCCCTTGCCCTTCTTCCAGGTCGACGCATTTGCCGACAGACCGTTCTCGGGAAATCCCGCAGCGGTCATGCCGCTCGACCATTGGCTCGACGAAGAGGTGATGCAGGCGATCGCGGCGGAGAATAATCTCAGCGAAACCGCCTTCACCGTGCCGAGCGAGGGCGATGACGCCGACTACGACCTGCGCTGGTTCACGCCCGCGATGGAAGTCCCCTTGTGCGGCCACGCCACGCTGGCGGCAGCGCATATCCTTCTCAAGGGGGCCGCAGTCCGATTTGCCACCAAATCCGGCGTTCTGGTCGTAACGCGCGATGGCGAGGATGAGGGTCTGTTGAAACTCGACCTGCCGGCGGCGAAGCTGACCGAAGTGTCGGAACCCGAGCTATGCGAAGCGCTCGGCCTGTCGGCGCGCCCGCTGTGGCTGGCCGACGGCTGCAACGACAGCATCATCATCCCTTTGGAAAGCGAGGATGACGTGCGGGCGGTTGCACCGGATTTCGCAGCCCTCGGAAGAATCCGCCGGATGGCGATCGTCACTGCTCCGGGCGACCATCAGGATATCGCGAGCCGCGTGTTCGTCCCCTACGCCGGGATCGACGAGGACCCCGTCACCGGGAGTGCTCATGCTGCGCTGGTCCCCTATTGGGCAGATCGCCTCGGCCGCGACCGGTTCACGGCATTGCAGGCGAGCCAGCGCACCGGCCTGCTCGACTGCGAGTTGCGCGGAGATCGGGTCGTGCTGGGCGGCCATGCGATCACGGTGATCGAAGGCCATTTCCAGATTTAGGCGGCAGCAGCCTCTTCGATCGATGCCGCTTCGGTCGCCACGATCGTCCCGCCGCCCAGCAAGCGTTCGCCGTCGTAGAACACTGCTGATTGGCCGGGCGCGACTCCATATTCCGGTGAGGCGAAGGTTAGGCAATCACCATCCCAGTTCCCTGCGACCGGCCGCGCGAGGCTGCGCACCTTGGCCTCGACCTCTCTCTGATCCTCCGCAAGCCAGTTGACACCTTCGACCTGTGCCGCCGCGATTGCGAGGGCGCGGCGCGGGCCCACCACCAAGCGGCGTTCCTCTGGCTCGATCCGGACCACGTAAAGCGGCTCCTTCTGCCCGCCGATCTCGATCCCACGGCGCTGGCCGATGGTGAAATGGACGACGCCCTGGTGCTCGCCCAGCACCCGGCCTTCCAAATCCACGATCTCGCCGGGCGCCGCGGTTTCGGGGCGCAGGCGCTTGACCAGCCCGGCATAGTCCCCGTCCGGAACGAAGCAGATGTCCTGGCTGTCGGGCTTGTCGGCGACCACCAGCCCCTCCTCCGCCGCCAGCTTGCGGACTTCGCTCTTCGGCAGGTCACCCAGCGGGAAGCGCAGATAGTCGAGCTGGTCGCGGGTGGTGCCGTAGAGGAAATAACTCTGGTCCCGCGACGGGTCGCGGCCCTTCCACATTTCGACGCCGCCTTGCCGCTCGACCCGGCGGACATAATGGCCGGTCGCGAGACAATCGGCGCCGAGCTGCCGCGCGAAGCCGATCAGGTCAGTGAACTTCACCCCCTGGTTGCAGAGCGAGCAGGGCACCGGTGTCCGCCCCTGCGCATATTCGTCGGCGAACTTGTCGATCACGCCCGTGCGGAAGCGGCTTTCATAGTCGAGGACATAGTGGGCGATGCCGAGCCGGTCGCAGACCGTTTTGGCATCGTAGATATCCTGCCCGGCACAGCAGCTTCCCGACCGCTTCACCGCCTCGCCATGATCGTAGAGCTGGAGCGTCACGCCGATCACCTGGGCGCCGGTGCGCGCCGCCAGCGCAGCCACCACGGACGAATCGACGCCGCCCGACATGGCAACGACGATCCGCGCCGATGCGGCGTCTTTTTTAAGGTCAAATCGGGGAAGCATTGCGGCGGGTCTTTACTCGAAATTCACCCTGTCCGGCTAGACCAGAGGCAGGTTCAACAGTGGGTCAGGCGTTCCTTGGCGCGATTCGACGGCAATCTGAAGGCAGCGGGGGAGGCGAAGCTCGACGTCGACGAGCTGCTTGCCGCCCTGTCGATTTCGCCCGCCGGAGGGGCGCAGGCGCGGCAGGCCGCAATCGCCTGTTTCCTCTCGTCCAGCGAGGGGTGGAGGGACGCCCGCGACACGTTGCAGGGCGCGTTTGCCCGGCTCCCTCGGACGGCATGGTTAAAGGACGGTAAGGAATGATGAAAGGTGCGGTTACCAGCGTGCTTCAGCACTTCTCAACGGCCTTCGGTTAAATCCTGGCCATCGACAACAGTTTAACGCGATTGAGGTTTTGTAGATGCTCGAGAATCAGAAAATTCGGCCAGCGCAGGTGATCGGACCGCTCGGCGAGCCGCTGACTCTCGACTCGCTTCCCCCGCCCTCGACCACCCGCTGGGTGGTGCGCCGCAAGGCCGAGGTGGTGGCCGCGGTCGCCGGCGGACTGCTGACCGTGGACGAGGTGTGCGAGCGTTACACGCTGAGCCTCGAAGAATTCACCGGCTGGCAGCGCGCGGTCGACCGGAGCGGAATGCCCGGCCTGCGCGTCACGCGGATCAAGCATTACCGCGACCAGTATGAGCGCCAGCAGCGCTACTGATTCGTCCGTCCCCTAAACGGCGAAGTCCAGGCCCCGCCAGCAATGGCGGGGCCTTTTTGCTGGGTCGTTTCGCCAGCGACACTAGACATTCTATTGCTTTGCCGGAACAACAGGCGGGCATCGAGCGTCTTTGGTGCCGGAAGGCGCCCCGCGTCGGAAAAAGGGGCGGCCACGAACAGGAGGAACGCAATGACCTGGATCCTGATCATCGTCGTAGGTGGCATATTGGGCTGGCTTGCCAGCATCGTCATGCGCACCGATGCGCAACAAGGCATTTTGTTGAATATTGTCGTCGGCATCATCGGCGCCATTCTCGGCGGGCTGCTTCTTGCCCCGCTACTGGGCGGCGGCTCGATCACCAGCGGCGACTTCTCGCTTCCGAACCTGCTGATCTCGCTGCTTGGCTCGATCATCCTTCTGGCAATCGTCAATCTCGTTCGTCGCGGCAGCGTCCGCTAAACGGGAAAAGACGCGAAAATCGGGCCGTCCGAGACGATCGGGCGGCCCTTTTTATTGGCCTATTGAAGCTCGAAGCTCATCGACAGGGTAACCTGCAGCTGCTGGGTCCCGGGATCGATCTCCGTCTTGGCCACCGCCTGCGCGGCCATATCGCGCGCATAGGCCACCGGCATTGGCGGCGGCATCTGATATCCGCCGCTTTCGCTGACCGTCAAAAGCCGGACAACCCGTTTGCCAAGCGCCCGGGCGTAAAGCTCGGCGCGGGCGCGGCCGGCCGCGATCGCCTTCACGCGCGCCTCGTCATAGGCCGCTTCGGGCTTGTCGATGGTGAGGTTCGGCCCGCTGATCTGGTTGGAGCCCTCGGCGACCAGCGCGTCGAGGATCGCGCCGCTCCGCTTCAGGTCGCGAAACTTCACATTGACCGTATTGGTCGCGCGATAGCCGGTCAGGCGGGGCGGCTTGTTCTGGTCATATTGATATTCGGGGTTGAGGCTGATCGTCGATGTCTGGATGTCCTTGTCGTCGATCCCGGCGCGCTTGAGAGCCGCCCGGACGCGCTCCATCCGCGCCGCATTCTCCTCGATCGCCGCCGACGCGGTCGGCTGAAGCGTCTGCACGCCGGCCGAAATGATGGCGAGGTCTGGAACGCGGGTCACTTCACCCGTAGCGCTGATGTCGAGCCGGGTTCCGCTAATGACCGGAACCGGCGCCGTCTGCGCCATCGCGCTGGCCGGCAACGCCGCGGCGCCAAGGGCAATCGCCGTCAACAGGGTTTTACGCATCATATTCTCCCACCAAGGAACAGGGCCATCGTCCGCATGTTGGCGGAAACGCGATGGCCCCAATGTGAACGGCCGGGAACCGATCAGCGACGGCGGAGAACCAGCCTATAGATGAGCAGGATCAGGAAGGCGCCAACGATCGCCGCGATGAAGCCGGCCGCTTCGCCCTCATTGTACCAGCCGACCATCTTTCCGAGGAAACCGGCCAGCAAGGCGCCGGCGATGCCCAGCAGCATCGTAATCAGGCAGCCGCCCGGGTCTTTTCCAGGCATCAGTAGCTTGGCGATCCCGCCCGCCAGAAGCCCGATGACGATCCAGCCGAGGATTCCGTAACTTTCGATCATCCCTGTGCGCTCCTATATGATAGAGTGTGCAAGTCCCCTTGGACCACGCCCGTTACGGCTTGGCAACAACGCGCGTCGGTGTAAGCGGTGCCGCCGTTTGTAGAAAATCGCTTTCTACAGGGGGCAGGACCGGTGCAGTTGCGCCGGGTGACTTATTTGCGTAATACAGCGCCCGCAGGATCGCTGCGGCTTCAGGCGGACGACTGGCAGAAAGAATGCGACTTATGAACCGGGAAACCCATTTCGCGAGCTCCGACACGCTGGTCGTTGTCGACCGGTCACGGCGCAGGCGCAACATCATCATCGCCGTCGTCGCCGTGGTGGCGATCGCGCTCATTGCCTTCATGTTCCTTGGAGGCGGGAGCAAGGATCAGGCCGCTGGCGAAGGTGCCGCCGCCGAAGGGCGCGGACAGATTCCGACGGTCAGCGTCGTGGTGCCGGGCCGTAGCCAGGTTGCCCGCGTGGTGACCGCATCGGGCGCGCTCGCCGCCCGGCGCGACCAGCCCGTCGGCGTCGCCGGCGAGGGCGGGCTTGTCCGCGCCGTCTTGGTCGATGCGGGAAGCTGGGTGAGCCAGGGCCAGGTGCTGGCGACCATCGACCGCTCCGTACAGAGCCAGCAGGCTGCGCAGTTGGCCGCTTCGGTCCAGGCTGCCCGAGCCGACGCCGCACTTGCCCAGAATGAATATGAGCGCAGCCAGGCGCTGGTAGGACGTGGTTTCGTCAGCAAGGCGGACCTGGACCGCAAGAAGGCGGCGCGCGATGCCGCGGCTGCACGGGTGAATGTGGCGCAGGCGCAGCTGAACGCGACGCGCGCCCAGATCGGCCGCCTCGACATCCGCGCACCGACCAGCGGGCTCGTTCTCGCCCGCAATATCGAGGTCGGCCAGGTCGTCAGCCCCGGCTCAGGCGCCCTGTTCCGGCTCGCCAAGGGCGGCGAGATGGAAATGAAGGCGCAGCTGTCGCAGCAGGACCTGGCGTTCGTGAAGGCCGGAATGACCGCTTCGGTGACGCCGATCGGGTCGGACCGGAGCTTCTCCGGCTCCGTGTGGCAAGTGGCGCCGGTCATCGATCCGACCAGCCGCCAGGGCGAGGTCCGAATCGCGATCCCCTATGACCCGGCCATCCGGCCCGGCGGCTTCGCCGAAGCGAAGATTTCGGCGGGCGGGACAACCGCACCTTTGCTGCCGCAAAGCGCCGTGCTGAGCGATGAGAAGGGCAATTATGTCTATATCATCAACGGCAAGAACGAGGTCGAACGCCGCGAGGTCAAGATCGGAACGGTCGACGACCAGGGCGTAACCATCGCCGAAGGGATCACGGGCCAGGAATCGGTCGTGCTTTCGGCCGGGCCGTTCCTCAATCCGGGCCAGAAGGTCTCTCCGAAGCGGCAGGCGGCGCGCTAAGCGCCTAGGGTTCGAAGCGAAGGCGTAACTCGATGAATTTCCGGAATATCTCCTCCTGGTGCATCCAAAATCCGGTGCCGCCCATCGTCCTGTTCGTCGGGTTGATGCTGGCCGGACTGGTCGCGTTCATGGGGATGGACGTCAACAACAACCCGGACATCGATTTCCCCGCCGCCGAGATCAACATTTCCCAGCCGGGCGCGGCACCGACGGAAATGGAGAACCAGATCACGCAGAAGGTCGAAGCGGCTGCCCGCTCGGTCAACGGCGTCGACGAGATCAACAGCTCGGTTCGCGAAGGCAACAGCAATACCTTCGTCCAGTTCGAGATCGGGACTCCGACCGATCGCGCGGTCAACGATTTGCGCGATGCGATCACGCAGATTCGCGGCGACCTGCCCGACGGCATCCTGGAGCCGCAGATCAGCCGCGTGGACATTGCCGGCGACCCGATCCTGTTCGTGGCGGCCCAGACGACCGACATGACGCTGGAGCAGCTGAGCTGGTACGTCGACAATAATGTCTCGCGCCGGTTGCTCGGCGTGCAGGGCATCGCCGCGGTCACTCGCGAAGGCGGCGTCGATCGTGAAATCCGGGTGGTGCTCGACCCGGCCGCGCTCCAGGCGCAAGGCATCACCGCCGCGCAGGTCAACCAGCAGCTTCGTCAGACCAACCTGAACGCCGCCGGAGGCCGCGCCGAAATCGCCGGGTCGGAACAGTCCGTCCGCGTGATCGGCAATGCGCGCACGGCGTACGACCTGTCGCAGACCCAGATCGTTGTACCTGGCGGGCGCTCCGTGCGGCTGGCCGACCTCGGCCAGGTCAAGGACGCCTATTCCGAACAGCGCACCATCGCCAAGATGAACGGGCGGCAGGTGATCAGCTTCAACGTCCAGCGTTCCAAGGGCTCGTCCGAAGTCACCGCCTATGACGACGCCTGGGCCGAACTGCACAAGATCGAGAAAGAGGATCCCCGGATCCACTTCGTCGAAATCATCAACCAGGTCGACTACACCAAGGAACAGTATCGCTCGGCCATGGAAGGCCTGATCGAGGGCGCCGTGCTGGCGGTGCTCGTCGTCTTCCTGTTCCTCCGCGATTTCCGGGCGACGGTCATTTCCGCCATCGCCATCCCGCTGTCCGCCATTCCCGCCTTCTGGTTCATGAGCCTGATGGGCATCACCCTGAACGGCCTGTCGCTGTTGGCCCTCAGTCTGGTGGCAGGCGTCCTCGTCGATGACGCGATCGTGGAAATCGAGAACATCGTCCGGCACATGCGCATGGGCAAGACTGCCTATCAGGCATCGATGGATGCCGCCGACGAGATCGGGCTCGCCGTGCTGGCGACCACCATGTCGATCGTCGCGGTGTTCCTGCCCGTGGCGTTGATGCCCGGCATTTCGGGCCAGTTCTTCAAGAGCTTCGGCTACACCGTCGTCATCGCGGTGCTGATGAGCCTGTTCGTCGCGCGAATGATCACACCGCTGATCGCCGCCTATTTCCTCAAGGCGCACGGCGTCCAGGAACATGCCGGCGGCCCGGCGATGAAAAAGTATCTGGGCATCCTGAAGTGGAGCCTTAACACGGATAAGGCCGAGCAGTATCGGCGCGAGCATCCGGGCTTCTGGGGCGGCGCGAAATCGCTGTTCCGCGATCATCGCTTCGCGATGGTCGGGGCGGGACTGGTCGCCTTCATCATTCAGGGCGCGTTGTTCGCCACCCTGTCGATGTCGTTCCAGCCGCCGCTGAACCTCGACTTCTCGCGCGTCCGGATCGCGATGCCGCCGGGCACGACTCTCGAGCAAACCGAGGCAGTGGCCGATCGTGCCGCGGAGATCATCGAGAAGAATCCGGCTGTCGACCGCGTGTTCCAGCGCATTTTCGTCGGCTCCGGCTTCCTCAACATCGTCCTCAAGAAGGACCGCGAGGTCACCTCGACCGAGTTCGAACGCAGCCTGACGCCGCAAATGTCGGCCATTGCCGACGCCCAGGTCAATTTCATGAGCCAGGGCGGCGGCGGACCGGGCAGTGGCGGTCGCGACATCGCGCTCTATCTGGGTAGCGACAATCCCGAACTGTTGAACGACACGGCCAACAAGATCGTCGATGAAATGACGGCGCTGCCGGAGTTGCGCGCGCCGCGCACGGTCGGCGACCTCGTCCGGCCCGAAATCACGATCAAACCGCGGTTCGACCTGGCCGCCGACCTTGGCGTCACGACAACGGCCCTGAGCCAGACGATCCGCATCGCCACGATGGGCGACATTGCCCAGAACAGCGCCAAATTCTCGCTGGCCGACCGGCAAGTCCCGATCACGGTTTCGATTCCGGAGAGCGCCCGCAAGGACCTTGCGACGCTCGCGAACCTCCCGGTCCCCACCAGTTCTGGCGGTTCGGTCCCATTGAAGGCCGTTGCCGAGATCGGGTTCGGATCGGGTCCGACTACGGTGCAGCGGACCGACCAGATTCGCCGCCTTGCTGTCGGCGCCGACCTGGCGCCGGGCCTGGTGTCCGGCGACGCGTGGAAAAAGATCAACGAGCTTCCGACGGTCAAGAACCTGCCCGACGGCGTCCAGAAGCTCGAGCTTGGCGACAGCAAGTGGCAGGCCGAATTGGTTTATTACTTCATGATCGCGCTGATGTCGGGCGTCCTGCTGGTGTTCGCGGTGCTGGTGCTGCTCTACCGGCGCTTCCTGTCACCGCTGGTCAACATGGGCTCGCTCCTGCTGGCGCCGCTAGGCGCCGCGATCGGCCTGCATTTGACCGGCAATCCGGTTTCGCTGCCGGTCCTCATCGGCGTCCTCATGTTGTTCGGAATCGTCGCCAAAAACTCGATCCTTCTGGTCGATTTCGCGGTCGAGATGATGGACCACGGCATGTCGAAGAACGAGGCGATCTACGAAGCCGGTCATAAGCGTGCGCAGCCGATCGTCATGACCACGGTCGCCATGGTCGCGGGCATGGTGCCAATCGCCATCTCGCTGACCGGCGACGGAAGCTGGC
>CAMPIY010000065.1 GCA_946886645.1 uncultured Sphingomonas sp. | reverse complement strand
AGGGCGACGCAGTCGTGCGGCGCCTTGCCGACCATCACCGAGGTCAGCCCTTCGTAGCGGGCGATGCCATGCTCGGCGTGGACGACTAGGTCGCCCGGCGTCAGCGCGGACAGTTCGGCGAGGAAGGCGTCGGCGCTCTTGCGGCGCTTCTTGCGGCGAACCAGGCGATCGCCGAGCATGTCCTGCTCAGTGAGAACCGCCACATCCGGCGCCGTAAAGCCGTGGTCCAGCGGCAGGACGATCAGCGCCGCCTCGCCCTTGCTGCCAAGCGCTTCCTGCCAGCTACCGGCCTGCTTCAGCCCCTTGAGGCCATGATCTTCGAGCAGCCCGGCCAGCCGCTCGCGAGCGCCGGCCGTATAGCTCGCCAGCACGACCTTCTTCTCGCCTTTCCGAAGCTTGGCGACATGCTTGACGACCGCTTCATAGACGTTGGCGTTTTGTGCTCGCTCCGGCGCGAAATCCCTTGGGCCTTCCACGCCAAACTCGATGACCGTGTCACTGCCGGGCTGCGGGAAGGGCGTCGCAAGATGGATCGGCCGTTCCTCGACCGCGGCCCGCCATTCCTTGTTCGAAAGATAAAGTGCAGTGGGCGCCAACGGGCGGTAGCTGCCCGGCTCCGCCACCATCGCCTTCTCGCGATTGTCGAAATAGTCCTGGATGGCCTCGGCTCGAGCTTCCAGCGCGCCGTCGCTGTTCGCGTCGCGCAGGATGACGTCATCCTCGGCCAGATGCTCGAACAGGGTCGACAGCTTCTCCTCGAACAGCGGCAGCCAATGCTCCATCCCGGCGAGTCGCCGCCCGTCGCTGACCGCCTGGTAGAGCGGGTCGCCGGTCGCATTGGCGCCGAATTGCTCGCGGTAACGGGCCCGGAAGCGCTTGACGCTCTCCTCGTCGAGCAGCGCCTCGCTGGCGGGCATCAGTGTGAAGGCCTCGGCCTTGCCTGTCGTGCGCTGGTCGGCGGGGTCGAAGCGGCGCATCGTCTCGATCTCGTCGCCGAAGAAGTCGAGGCGGATCGCTTCGGATTCTCCTGCGGCGAAAAGGTCGACGATCGACCCGCGCACCGCGAATTCGCCCGCGTCATGCACCGCGTCGGTCCGCTGATAGCCGTTGGCCAGCAGCAGCTCGACCAACCGGTCGCGCTCGATCCGCTCCCCCTCGGCAAGGCGACGGGTCAGCTGACGGATTCTGAAGGGCGTGAGGATTCGCTGGGTAACGGCATTTTCGGTCGCGATCAGCAACTGCGAACCGCTACGCTTGTCCTGGAGCGCTTGCAGGGTCGCCAATCGCTCGGCCATCACGCGTAGTGCCGGGCTGGCACGGTCGTAAGGCAGGCAGTCCCAAGCGGGGAAAGTCAGCACCTGAACCTCGGGAGCGAACACCGGCACCGTGTCCGCCAGCGCCCGCATCGCCGCCTCATCGGCCGCAATAATGACCGCCCGGCCACCCTTTCCGGTCCCATGAGCCGCACGGGCCAAATCCGCTGCCAACCACGGCAGGAAGCCTGCGGGAACGCCTGCCAGCGTCAGCGGCTCCTCCGCGCGAAGGATTCGGGTCCGCGGCTCGCTCATTTGGCCACCCGGATGAAGTCGAGCTTCTGGAAGGCATTCATCATGGGACCCCGGTAGCGCTCCGGCACCTCCTGCGTGCCGATGCCCCATGCCATGATATCTACATCGGTCTCGGTCAGGAGCGCGGCGAACAGGGCGCGTTCATGGGCGCCCCACGAAGCATGGTGGGCGTCGAAGAAGCCGCCGATCATCATGTCCGCCTCGCGCGTCCCGCGATGCCAGGCGCGATAACGAAGCGCCCGCAAAACCTCGTCCATTTGGCAACTTTCCAGACGCAAAAAGCCCGCTCGGCGAAAATCGCCGCGGGTCGTGAACGGCCCATGTAGGCAGTTGGTCGGTCCCGCGCTAGGGTCGCGCGCAATGCGGCCCGACATCCTGAATCCCCTGTTCGCAGAGGTGGAGACGCTGAAGGGCGTTGGGCCGAATATCGCCAAAGCGCTCGCGCGGCTCGACCTCACAAGGTCTATCGACCTCGCCTACCATTTGCCGACCAGCACGATCGACCGGGTGAGGGCGCCCGCCGCCAGTCAGGCGCTACTGGGCCGGATTGCGGTGCTCGACGTCACGCCGGTCGAGGTGCGCGCAGGGTCGGGCAGGGCGCCCTTGCGCATTTTCGCCCGCGACGGCGACAGCAACACGCTGACGCTGACCTTTTTCAACAACCCGGCCTGGGCGAAGAAGCAGCTCCCACTTCATGAAAAGCGAACAGTGGTCGGCAAACTCGATGCCTGGGGCAATGAATGGCAGATCGTCCATCCTGAGGTGGTCGAGCCGGCCAAGGCAGGCGAGATTGCACTTCGGGAGCCGGTTTATGGCCTAACAGAAGGTATTTCGAACAAGCGGATGCGGGAGTTGGCGCTGGCCGGCCTCGAACGGGCGCCGGATCTGCCGGAGTGGGTCGAACCGTCGCTATTGGCGCGGGAACATTGGCCCGCATGGCGGGCATCGCTGGTCGAGGTGCATTCCGAACCCGCCGCAACAAGCGCTCGCAAGCGGCTGTCTTATGATGAGATTTTTGCAAACCAGCTTGCCCTGATGCTCCTCCGTCAGGTGGCCCGGCGGAAGCGTGGTGTGCCGCTTCAAGGCGATGGACGGTTGGTCGAGAAACTTCGGCTCCCGTACCAGCTGACCGGCGCACAACGCCGCGTCATCGATGAGATCCGCGGCGACATGGCCCAGGACCGGCCGATGCTTCGCCTGCTCCAGGGCGATGTGGGATCGGGCAAGACGCTGGTTGCGCTGTTGGCCATGCTCGAAGCCGTGGAGGCAGGCGCTCAGGCGGCGATGCTCGCCCCGACCGAAATCCTCGCCCGGCAGCATTTCGCGACGCTGCAAGGCCAGTGCCAGGCGACTGGCGTCAACGTTGCCATCCTGACGGGCCGCGAGAAAGGCCGAACGCGGGAATCCGTACTGATGGGCCTTGCAGATGGCAGCGTCGACATCCTCGTCGGCACCCACGCCATCTTCCAGCAGCATGTCGCCTACAAGCGCCTCGGCCTGATCGTGATCGACGAGCAGCATCGCTTCGGCGTGTCGCAGCGGCTGCTGCTCAGTGAAAAGGCCGAGCATCCGCCGCACTTGCTCGCCATGACCGCCACGCCGATCCCACGCACCCTCACGCTGACCCATTACGGTGAAATGGACGTCAGCAAGATCGACGAGATGCCGCCGGGACGAACGCCGGTCGAAACGCTGGTCATTAGCGACGGCAAGTTGGCCGACGTTGTGGACGGGCTCGGCCGGCATCTCGCGGCGGGCGGACAGGCCTATTGGGTGTGTCCCTTGGTCGAGGAGAGCGAAGCGGTCGACGCCGCGGCCGCCGAAGAACGCGCCCGCATCCTCCGCCAACGCTTCGGCAGCGACCGCGTCGGCCTGGTCCACGGCCGCATGAAGGGGCCGGAAAAAGACGCCGTCATGACGTCATTCGCCTCGGGCGAGCTTGGCGTGCTGGTGGCGACGACGGTGATCGAGGTTGGTGTGGACGTGCCCAACGCCACGCTGATCATCGTCGAGGGCGCCGAGCGGTTCGGCCTGGCCCAGCTCCACCAGCTTCGCGGCCGCGTGGGACGGGGCGGGGACGCCAGCCGCTGCATCCTGCTCCGCGGCCAGACGCTCAGCGAAACGGGCAGGGCGCGCCTCGCCCTGATGCGTGAAACCAACGACGGCTTCCGGATTGCCGAGGAGGATCTGAAGCTTCGCGGCCCCGGCGAAATCCTCGGCACGCGCCAATCGGGCGAGCAGGCCTTCAAGGTCGCCTCGCCGGAGGATGTGGCAGAGTTGGCACCCATTGCGCAGGGCGATGCCCGCCTACTTCTCGACCGCGACGGCGGACTTGCGAGCGAACGCGGACAAGCAGCGCGCTTGTGCCTCTACCTGTTCGAACGAGACGCGGCCGTGGGGCTTTTGAGGTCAGGATAGGGAGTAAGCGAATGAACCCGGCCATGGTCCTTCCCATTCTCCTCGTTCTGTTCGGCGGCGCGATGATCGCCGTCCAGGCCCCGACCAACGCCATGCTGGCGAAAGCGGGCGGATCGCCTGTTCTGGCGGCACTCATTTCCTTCGGGGTAGGGACCGCTGCGCTGCTCGTCACATGGCTCGCCAGCGGCAACCGTCCCGGCGCCAACGCAATGGCCGGACTGCCCTGGTATGCATGGCTTGGCGGCCTATACGGAGCCTTCTTCGTCGCCATCGCAGCCTACGCAGCACCGCGGATCGGGCTGGCGTCGCTCATCACCATCGGCGTCGCCGGGCAGATCGCGGCGGCCCTGTGGCTCGACCATATCGGAGCCCTCGGGCTTCCGCGCGAGCCGATCAATATCGGCCGCGTGATTGGCGCGCTTCTCGTGATTGCCGGGGTGGTCCTGGTTCGGCGGAGCTAGCCGACTAGCAAACCGTGCTTCTTCTTCCCGAGGCTTAGTTTCAGTGGTTCACCGCTGACCGCAATCTCGAGCTGTGGGTCGCTGACTGTCGCCCCGTTCAGCTTGACCGCGCCTTCACCAATCTTGCGCCGGGCCTCGCCATTCGAAGCGGCAAAGCCAAGGCCGGTGAGCGCCTGGACGATGCTGATGCTTCCCCCGGGCACGTTCAGCGTCGGGAGATCGCCACCGGCAGACCCTTCCTCGAACGTCCGCCGCGCCGTCTCCGCCGCAGCGTCGGCCGCCTCCCGGCCATGCAACATCGCGGTCGCTTCATTGGCGAGCACGATCTTGGCGTCATTGATCGCCTGGCCTTCCAGCTTCGCTAGCTCGTCGATCCGCTCCAGCGACAGGTCGGTGAACAGCTTCAGAAACTTCACCACGTCCGCATCGGCAGTGTTCCGCCAGAACTGCCAATAATCATACGCCGGCAGCTGGTCGGCGTTCAGCCACACAGCGCCGCTGGCCGTCTTGCCCATCTTGGCGCCATCGGCGGTCGTGATTAGCGGTGTTGTAACGCCGAACACCTCTGTGCCGTCCATGCGGCGCGTCAATTCCATGCCGTTGACGATATTGCCCCACTGGTCCGATCCGCCCATCTGCAGCCGGCAGCCGACGCGCCGCGAAAGTTCGCGGAAATCATAGGCCTGGAGGATCATGTAGTTGAATTCGAGGAAGGTCAGCGGCTGCTCGCGATCGAGGCGGAGCTTCACCGAATCGAATGTCAGCATCCGGTTGATGGTGAAATGCGGGCCGACCGTGCGGAGCAGGTCGAGATAAGCCAGTTTTCCCAACCACTCGTCATTATCGACCATGACCGCATCGGTCGGCCCGTCGCCGAACGTCAGATAATGTTCGAACACCCGTCGGATCGAGGCGATATTGGCCTGGATGTCCGCCTCGGTCAGCAGCTTGCGGCTCTCGTCCTTGCCCGACGGGTCGCCAACCTTGGTCGTCCCGCCGCCCATCAATACGATCGGCTTGTGCCCGGCCTGCTGCATGCGGCGCAGCATCATGATTTGCACCAGGCTGCCGACGTGGAGCGAGGGCGCGGTGGCGTCGAAACCGATATAGCCGGTGACGATCTCCTTGCCCGCCAGCGCGTCGAGCGCCGCGGCGTCGGTCGCCTGATGAATATAGCCGCGCTCGTCGAGCAGGCTGAGGAGGGAGGATTGGTAGGAACTCATGTTTGCCGCTTACCCATCTCGTCATCCCCGCGAAAGCGGGGATCCACCTTTCTTTTCTGGGTTCCCGCTTTCGCGGGAATGACGATAAGGCATCTATGTCATCCGTATTTGAACTTGTTCCTCACCCCACTTCCCGCCCCACTGTCGAGAAGGTGGAATGCCTGATCTGGCGCGATGAGGGGGAGTTCGATCTCGATTTCCGCCTGTTTGGCAGCCCCTTGCGAGTAAAGCTTCCGACCACTGAGTTACCGCGCCGCAGAGACGAATTGTGGCGCACGACCTGTTTCGAAGCCTTCATCCGCCCCAGCGGAAGCGAGGCCTATTTCGAGTTTAACCTCTCTCCGTCCGGCGATTGGGCTAGCTATCGCTTTGATTCGTATCGGACGGGGATGCGCAACGCCCACATTGTCGGCCGTCCTGATCCGGACGTCTGGCTTGAAGCCGGTATCCGATACCAGGATGCGACATTCGACTTGACCGGCGAACCGGAGCTCGATCCGTCCCTTGGCTGGGATATCGGGTTATCGGCGGTGATCGAGGAAATCGACGGTACGAAGAGCTATTGGGCGCTCTCCCACGGCGCCGGGCCGCCCGATTTTCATAACCCCGCTTGCTTCGCCTATCACCTGCCGCCATTCGAGTTCGAATGATGAAACTCGGCATCGAACGGCTGCTCGCCGATCCGGAACTTCGCAAACCGCTTGAGGGGAAGCGCGTCGCTCTTGTCGCTCATCCTGCCTCTGTCACCCGCGATCTGACGCACAGTCTTGATGCTCTAGCCGCGACCGGCCTTCGCCTGACCGCCGCCTTCGGACCCCAGCATGGCCTTCGCGGGGACAAGCAGGACAATATGATGGAGAGCCCGGATTTCATCGATCCGGTCCATGAAATCCCGGTGTTCAGCCTCTATGGCGACGTCCGCCGCCCGAGCGGCCAGTCGATGTCGACCTTCGATGTCGTGCTGATCGATCTGCAGGACTTGGGTTGCCGCATCTACACCTTCATCACCACGCTGCTCTACATGCTCGAAGCCGCGGCGGAGCATGGGAAGAGCGTGTGGGTACTGGATCGGCCCAATCCTGCCGGGCGGCCGATTGAAGGGCTGACTTTGCGCGAGGGCTGGGAAAGCTTCGTTGGCGCCGGCCCAATCCCGATGCGCCACGGCCTGACGCTGGGCGAGCTCGGACGCTGGTTTATCGACCATTTCAAGCTCGACGTCGATTATCGCGTGATCGAGATGGAGGATTACCGGCCGGACGAGGGGCCCGGCTTTGGCTGGCCGAGCGACCGTGTCTGGATCAACCCGTCGCCCAACGCGCCGAACCTCAATATGGCGCGCTGCTATGCCGGTACGGTGATGCTGGAAGGAGCCACGCTCAGCGAGGGCAGGGGCACGACCCGCCCGCTGGAGCTGTTCGGCGCCCCCGACATCGACGCCCGCGCGGTCATCCAGGTCATGCGCGACCTCGCCCCGCATTGGCTCGAAGGCTGCATCCTGCGCGACATCTGGTTCGAGCCGACCTTCCACAAGCATGTCCACCAGCTATGCAGCGGCGTGCATATCCATGCGGAGGGGGCAGCCTACCGCCATGATGCATTCAATCCGTGGCGGGTCCAGGCGCTTGCCTTCAAAGCGATCCGCAAGCTCTTTCCCGATTACGAACTCTGGCGCGGCAAGGACTTCGCCTACGAATATACCAAGGACGTGCTGGCGATCGACGTGATCAACGGTTCGCCGCTACTGCGTGAGTGGGTTGATGATGAACGCAGCCAAGCTGGCGACCTCGACGCCATCACTATCCCCGACGAACAATCCTGGACGGAAGAGCGACACCGGTTTCTTCTGTACTGAAGGTCTTTGTCGTTGGTCGATAATTTTCGGCTTTCGTCGTTTGATGCGTTCTTCGGCGATCCGGATACGCTACGCAGCCACCATGAAACGGATGATTTTCCTGCTGGCGATCATCGGAACGCCTGCCGCCGCCCATCAGGGCAAACCCGACGTCGTCGTCGAGGGTCGTGGCCTTGCCTCGCCGGCCGATGCCCGGGAATATGTCACGCAAATCACCGACACGAGCCATGGCCAGGTTGCGCGCTTCCAGGCTCCGGTCTGTCCCGTCGTCGTCGGTCTCTCGGACGAAGCAAATGCCCGGATATCGGCGCGCATCCGTGATACGGCGCGATCGCTGGGGGCGGAGGTGGCGCCTCAAAATTGCGATGCCAATCTCGTGGTGCTTGTAACGGACGACGCCGGTGCATCGCTGGCTGAACTTCGCCGCACCCAAAGCGACTCCTTTTATGGATTGTCGCCTTCGGAAATCGACGCCCTGGCGGCGGACTCGAGTCCCGTTCGCAGTTGGGCCGTCGTCAGCGTCCGCAATGAGGACGGCGATCGGGTCCATGAAAATGACGACAAGAACCAGGCAGGAGCGATGCGCGTGAAGAGCGCCTCGATCCTTCGTTCGGCCACCCGTCTCGACATCGACGGGTCATTCATCTTGATCGACCGGGCCGCCGTCAGCGGCAAGACGGTTACCCAGATCGCCGACTATGCCGCGATGCGCGGTCTCGCTCGGATCCGCGCTCCTCGGACAAGCTCGCCTGCCAGCATTTTAACGCTTTTCAGCGGGTCCGGCGCTGCACCTGGGCTCACCTGGTCGGACAAAGCCTATCTTCAGGCGCTGTATAAGTTTTCGGGTCGGGAGAGCGTGGCCGAGGCCCGTTCCCGCCTCTCGCGAGTGCTTACGCGCTAGGCGGTTAGCGCTTCCGGCTCAGCTCCCGCATTGCATCCTCCAGCCCGTCAAGCGTCAGCGGATACATTCGCTCGTTCATCAATTGCTTGAGAATCGCGGTTGAAGCGCTGTGGCCCCAATATTGCTCGGGTGTCGGGTTGATCCAGGCGGCGCTGGGGTAGGTGTCGGTCAGCCGCTTCAGCCACACCGCACCCGCTTCCTCGTTGAAATGCTCGATCGAGCCGCCCGCGTGGGTGATTTCATAGGGCGACATCGCTGCGTCGCCGACGATCACCAGCTTATGATCGCGGCCGAACTTGTGGAGGATGTCGTGGGTCGGCGTCCGCTCGACATGGCGGCGGCGATTATCCTTCCACACGCCCTCGTAGATGCAGTTGTGGAAGTAGAAGTGCTGGAGATGCTTGAATTCGCTCCGGCAGGCCGAGAATAGCTCTTCGGCTACCTTCACATGCCCGTCCATCGATCCGCCGATGTCGAGGAACAGCAATAGCTTTACCGCATTGTGCCGCTCGGGCCGCATATGGACGTC
>CAMPIY010000064.1 GCA_946886645.1 uncultured Sphingomonas sp. | reverse complement strand
AACTTCAAGGAAGGCCTGACCGTCCTTGAATATTTCAACTCGACCCACGGCGCCCGCAAGGGCCTGGCCGACACGGCGCTCAAGACGGCGAACTCGGGTTACCTGACCCGCCGCCTGGTCGACGTGTCGCAGGACGCGGTGATCATCGAGGAGGATTGCGGAACCGACCGGGCGCTGGAAATGCGCGCGATCGTCCAGGGCGGCGCGGTCATCGCATCGCTCGCCGACCGTGTCCTGGGCCGCACCACGGCCGAGGACATCCTCGATCCGAAGACCAACGAGGTGGTCATCGCCGAGGGCACTCTGCTCGACGAGGCGATGGTTGCCCAGCTTGAGGAAATCGGCCTGCAGGGCATCAAGATCCGCTCGCCTCTGGTCTGCGCCTCGACGCAGGGCGTTTGCGCCAAGTGCTACGGGCGTGACCTCGCGCGCGGCACGCCGGTCAACATCGGCGAGGCGGTCGGTGTTATCGCCGCCCAGTCGATCGGCGAGCCGGGCACCCAGCTGACGATGCGGACGTTCCACATCGGCGGCGCGGCGCAGCTCAACGAGCAGTCGAACCTCGAAGCGCCGGTCGACGGCACGATCGAGTTCCGTGACATGCCGACGATCACCGACCCGCGCGGCCGGCACATCTCGCTGTCGCGCTCGGGCGAAATCGCGATCCTCGACATGGATGGCCGCGAGCTCAGCACGCACCGCATTCCTTATGGTGCTCACCTGATGGTCGACAGCGGTCACATCATCAGCCGCGGCGACCGCATCGCCGAGTGGGATCCGAGCTTCTCGCCGGTGATCACGGAGCGGGCCGGTACGATCAAGTACCAGGACCTGATCGAGAACCGGACGCTGGTCGAACAAACCGACGAGTCGACTGGTATCTCGCAGCGGGCGGTAATCGACGATCTCGCCAAGTCGAAGAAGGAAGACCTTCGCCCGCGCTTGACCCTGATGGGCAAGGGCGCGGAAGAAGCGGGCGTCTATCGCCTGGCTCCGGGTGCGATCATCGCGGTCGAGGACGGCCAGACGGTCGAAGCCGGCGAAGTCCTGGCCCGTATGCCGCGCGAAGCGGCCCGGACCCGCGACATCACCGGCGGTCTGCCGCGCGTCGCCGAGCTGTTCGAAGCCCGCAAGCCCAAGGAAAATGCGATCATCGCAAAGGTCTCGGGCAAGGTCAGCTTCAAGAAGGACTATAAGGCAAAGCGCAAGATCGCGATCATCCCCGACGACGGGTCGGATCCGGTCGAATATCTGGTGCCGAAGTCCAAGGTCATCGACGTGCAGGAAGGCGATTACGTCAAGCGCGGCGACAACCTCGTTGGCGGCTCGCCCGACCCGCACGACATCCTGGAAGTGCTCGGCATCGTCGCGCTGGCGGAATATCTCGTCAGCGAGATCCAGGAAGTCTATCGATTGCAGGGCGTGAAGATCAACGACAAGCACATCGAGGTGATCGTTCGCCAGATGCTGCAGAAGGTCGAGATCACCGACGGCGGCGATACCGTCCTCCTGGCCGGCGAACAGGTCGACCGCGAGGAAATGGACGAGATCAACGCCAAGCTGGAGAAGAAGCAGAAGAAGGCGGAAGGCAAGCCGGTGTTGCTGGGCATCACCAAGGCGAGCCTGCAGACCCGCAGCTTCATCTCGGCCGCCTCGTTCCAGGAAACGACCCGCGTCCTCACCGAGGCTTCGGTCCAGGGCAAGGTCGACACGCTGAACGGCCTGAAGGAAAATGTCATCGTCGGCCGCCTCATCCCGGCGGGTACCGGCGCGGGCATGAACCGGATGCGCATTGCCGCCTCCAGCCGCGACGCCGCGCTCCGCGCGCAACAGCGTAAATTGCAGGAAGCGCTGATCGCGCCGGAAACGGCCGCCGAGGAGCATGCCGCCGAACTGGCCCAGACCCCGCGCGACGCAAGCGCATCGGGTCCGGACCCGCTGGCGGCGGTGACGCCGTCGGGCAGCGGCACCGACGCCGACGCCGGCGAATATCTGAACGACTGATCGTTCGGATAAGGCGCATAAAAATAGCCCCGCCGGAGCGATCCGGCGGGGCTTCTTTTTGCTAGCGAAAGCGGCTTAGCAGTTGCCGCCGTTGATCGCGTTCTCGGTGCAGTTGGCTGCCGAGCCGAGGTCTTCACCGGCACCGCGAACCGTGTTGCACGCGGCAATCGCCAGTGCGCCTCCGATCAGCAGCAATGTCGTCACCTTACGAACCATGGTCGATGCTCCTTGTTTTGGCGTAACGACCATGGCCGATATCAGGTAGCGTTGTCGACCGTGTTCGCGGCCGAATTCACATCTTCCGCGGCGCCACGAACCGTGTTGCACGCCGCGATGGCGAGGCTGCCGCCGATCAGCACCATAGTCATTACCTTGCGAAGCATGGGACATTCTCCTGTCTAGCGGCTGAACGAACGCGGCCGAAACGGTTAGGTTGCGTCCCAAAAATCGCGCCTTGCAATGCAAAGCCGGTAGTGTATTAGTCTAATATGACACTCAAGCGACTATTTGCGCCGATTGCGATCCTGGCGTTGGCACCTGCCGCGCCCGCGTTCGCGGCGCCCGCTCCGGCATTCAATCGTGATGCCTGGAAAGCCGACTTCGAGCGGCTCAAACCGGCCCTCGCCCAAGGATATGCCAATCTGGACTGGCAAGTCGAGCGACGCGGGTTCAACCTGTCGCGGGCCGACGGGCAAATCGGGGCGATGCTGGATAAGGTCGACAGCGATGCCGGCGCCGCGTTGGTATTCGCAAAGCTGGTCGACGCATTCCATGACCCGCATCTGCAGCTAAATCCCGGACCGCCGCCCCAGTCCGCCACCCAGATGCCGATGCAAAGCAGCATAGAGGGTCCGGCCGCGGCAAAGTCCGCCTGCGAGGCGGCAAATTACTCGGACGGGCGCGCTGCGACTCGCCTGCCCTACCCTTCCGCTCCAGGTTGGACCCCAATCAGTGACGGTCCCTTTCAGGCCGGCCTTATCGGCGACATTGGAATCATCCGCATCCCGACGTTCGGTGAAAGCCGCTATCTCTCGGCATGCAAGACGGCACAGAAACCCGGCATGGACAGCCGCGCACTGCAACTGGCCACACGCGCGGAGCTTAATCGACAACTTGCGGCGCTCGTCGGCACACTGCGAGGGCGCGGGATGAAGCGCTTGGCGATCGACCTCAGCCGGAACGGCGGAGGAAGCGAATGGTCGACCGAGGCCGTAACGCTGTTCACCGAGGGAAGATTGACCCGGCAGGAACCGCGCCACGTGGGCCCGACCTGTGACCGGTCCGGTATCTGGAAGGGCGAAAAGCCAGCCTGCACCGCTTACGCCGGCGCGCCGACCGCCGAGTGGGTCGAAAGCGATGGCGCACCGGCCTGGACTGGTCCGCTGGCCATCCTGGCGGACCGCGATACCGCCTCGGCGGCGGAGGAGTTCATCACCTGGCTCCGCGACAACAAACGGGCGAAAATGGGCGGCGAAAAGACCTTTGGCGCCGGTTGCGGCTATATGGACGGCGGCAATGCCTTCGCCTTCAAGGCGGCGAACATCCACCTGATGATGCCGAACTGCAGCCGCTTCACCCGGGACGGAACCAACGAAATCGAGGGTCAGGCGCCTGACATCGCCATCGATTGGGCAACCGTTGACGCCAGGCAGATGCCGGCTGTGCTGGGGAGCCTTTTCCTCTAGCGCGCGTGATGCTTCTTGATCTGCTCCGGCGTCAGGCGGAGGAATCGCGCGGCATTGTTATAGAGAATGTCGCGCTTCTGCTCTTCGCTGAGAAAATCGGCCCCGGTGATCGCATCGATCGCGACCGGGATTGCATCGGGCCATACCATCTGGTCGCTGCCGAACATGATCCGCTTCACGTAGCCGGCGTCGACCAGGCGCTTGAGGATGAAGTGGAATTCCTTGCGAGGAACGCCCCAATTGTCGGCTGATATATCAACGAACACCTGGGGATGGGCGTTCATCAACATGATCATCTCATCCGCCATGGGCATCCCGGCGTGCATCACATAAATCCGCATCTTCGGATGACGAACGAGCAGGTCTTCCAGCAACAAGGGATTGCCTAGCGCGGCGCGATATTTGGGATAAACCCAATAGGGGCCGCCAGGCGCGCCATAGCCCATGTGGATTCCGACCGGCACATCGAGCCGCTCGGCCATAGCGTAAAAAGGCTCCAGCGCGGGATGATCGGGTGGAAGCCCTCGGTACTGCGCGGTGATCTCCGCGAATAGCTGGATTTCGCCAGACCGCACCAGTTGCTCGAGTTCGGCAACGCGCGAGGCGGGCGGCAAATTGTCATCCACAAAGAAATTGGCGGCCGGGACAAACCGCCCCGGATTCGCCTTGCGCCACGCTGCGACAGTTTCACGATCGCCGGAGATCACCCCGCCGACGATGTTGAACCTCTCCATTTGCGTCACAGTTCGCGCAAGAACCTCGGCGTCGGTCGCCGGTGACTGGATAGTTTCCTTGCAGGTAGCCTGGGCCATGAAATCGAATGGCTTGGCCGGGTCAACGCCATGCATGTCGACGCCCCTGGCGCCGAGGCAACCGGGAACGCTCTGCCCGCCGAACTCACTCAACGACCAGGCATGCATATGCATGTCGATGATCGGTTTGCCGACGCCTTGCGCCGAGGCGGCTGAAGCCGCCGCCAGGCCGGCGATCATTGCGATGAATCGTCGCGTCATTCGCCCTCCTGTTCGCCGGTCAGACGGCGACCGGCGCCTTGATGTGCGGGTGCGGGTCGTAGGCCTCGAAAACAAAATCTTCGGGCTCATAATCGAATAGCGATTGGCCGCGGTCCTTCACGACCAGCTTGGGCAGCGGACGCGGCTCGCGCGATAGCTGCTCTCGCGCCTGCTCGAGATGGTTCGAGTAGAGGTGCACGTCGCCGCCGGTCCACACGAAGGTCCCCGGCTCCAGCCCGCACTCGCGCGCCAGCATGTGGGTCAGAAGCGCATAGCTGGCGATGTTGAACGGAACTCCGAGGAAGAAGTCGGCGCTGCGCTGGTAAAGCTGCAGGTTCAGCCGGCCGGCCGCGACCTGCGTCTGGAACAGGCAGTGGCAAGGCGCCAGCGCCATCCGTTCGATCTCTCCGGGGTTCCAGGCGGTCACGATCTGCCGCCGCGAGCCGGGATCGCGCTTGATGAGGTCGATCAGATCTCGAATCTGGTCGACATGCCGGCCATCCGCGGTCTCCCAGTCGCGCCACTGCTTGCCATAGACCGGGCCAAGATCGCCCTTCTCGTCCGCCCATTCGTCCCAGATGCTGACCTTGCGCTCCTGCAGCCAGCGGACATTGGTGTCCCCGCGCAAAAACCACAGCAGCTCGACGATGATTGATCGCAAATGGAGCTTTTTCGTCGTCAGCAGCGGGAATCCTTTGGCGAGGTCGAACCGCATCTGTCCGCCAAACAGCGACAGGGTGCCCGTGCCGGTGCGGTCCATCTGCTCGACGCCTTCGTCGAGAATCTTCTGCATAAGGTCGAGATATTGGTGCATAACACCACACTAGCCTTCCGGCGGCCCGCGTCCAGCGCTTCGCGGGCCATCCGAATCGCACCGGAATGGAGTCATTCCACTTAGGCCGCGGTGGCGCCTGCCCCTACTTACCTTGCCATGCGGTATCAGCGTGCCGAATCACCTGCGCAGCTCAACGGCTTCGAAGCCGCCAGTCGGTTCTTCAAATCCTGTTTCGCCAAGGACGACAGCACGCGGGAACGGTTGTGGGTAGCGCATGTCGATGAGTCAGCGCGATGCATCCACCTGGAACGATACGAAGGCGATCGATGGTCCGCTGAAATGCCGGTTCGATCGATCATCTCGGACGCGGCTCGACTGGGAAGTGCGGGGGTGGTCCTCGCCCATAATCACCCCGGCGGCGACAACTCGCCGAGTCAGGCCGACTGCCTGGCAACGCGTGCGCTGACGAGGGCGGCAGAACCGATCGACCTCATCGTCGTCGACCATCTGATTTACGCCAAGGGAACCGATTGCCGCAGCATGAGACGGCTCGGTTACCTCTGACTTGCTACGCGGCTGCGATTTTCAACAAATCTATTCCAAGCGCAGGCGACGGTGCGAAAGCCCGTTGCGGCCAATCAGGAACAAACCGATCGATAACCAGGAACAGGCTTAAGCCTTCCTCCTGGCTCCACCATCGCTTCCGGCCGCGCATCTTTTCCTCCGCGGCAGCCTGCGTGAGGCCTCCTCCCTTCGCATCGGAAAGCCAGGCATAAGCGACCCATTGTCCGAAGCCTTCCATGGTCAGGAAAATGTCGTCGTAATGCTTCCAGATGGCGTCGGCACCGGTAAACCAGCGCGTCTGTCTTCCCTCCATCAAGGCAAGCGCCTGACCTGCGAGGGCCTTAGCCTTCCGGACGTCCGGTTCATGCGCCGCCTCGGCGAGCAGTCTCATCTCCTTCTCGGCAACCGCTGCGTAGATTGGATCAGTCTCGAACTTCTTCTGGAGTGCATCGTCGTTCAGATCGTCCGGCATGGGCTGAACCGCTGCCGCTGCGTCGAAAGCCGGCTTCAACGCCAATGTTTGCCGAGTGTGCGCAAATTCATGCAGAAATACGCCGCGCAGCCCGTTTGAATCGCCCGATATGGGAATGCCTGCCGCTTCCCAGATGGGGGGCAGTGCCATGAAGAAGAAGCTGTTACCCGTCTTGTCGTCACGGCTGGCGGCCGACGCAACGCCGACCGGAATGTCGGACCCGTCGGGCAGTCGGATCCTCCCGCTGTGCTCCTCCCCCTTCCATCTGGGGGCAATTGTTGCGGAGGCTTCGAAACGGCATTTGTCGTCGAAAACGATGATCGTGGGCGGTTCGACTGCAGCAAGGCGAAGCCGTTCCCTGGACATATAATCCCATGCCTTGAGGGAGCCATCGACCCAGCTTTGTTCGGCAAGCGTCATAGAGCATTTCGCAACTGCAGGCGCGGCGATAGGAAGCGCCATTGCAGCGATGGAAACCAGCAAGAGCGAGCGCATTATCGTCCCCTTCCGAATGCTGTTGGGTCGCATGGCTTGATGCGGCTTGGGTGCGGACGGACACCCACGACCTTGAACGACGCGAAATAGGCGTCGCTTCCGGGCAGCCGGCTGGTGGTAACGGGCTGCAGGCCGATGGCCGCGAATTCGCAGATAAGGAGCCTGGGCGGCGTTCCGTGCCGCTTCACCGGCCGGTCGGCATCGACCACGATGACAAGCCCGTCCTCCTTTAACCCCTCGCGCAGGTTCCAGAGGAACTCGTAGGGCTCAGCAACTTCATGATACATATGGACGAGGAAGATGCGGTCGAACGACCGCGCGGGCAATTTCGGGTCGGCCGGCTCCCCCAGGCGGACCGCCACATTGTCGAGATTCTCCCGCTGCACACGCACTGCGAGCCGGTCTCGGGTCTCCGGCACTATGTCTTCCGCCAGCACTCGCCCTGACGGCCGGACAATGGGCGACAGGCGAACCGTGTAATAGCCCTCGCCCGCCCCAATGTCGGCCACCGACATCCCCGGCCTGATTCCGGCCAGCCGCATCACTTCCTCCGCTTCCCCGACCCGGTCGCGGGCGTCCTCGGTGGAAAAGCTGTCCGAGACGATCGGCGCAACCGGCCGGTGCGCTTTCGGAAAGGGAGAAGCGTCCTGCTCTGCCCGGCAGGCGGCGAGGGAAAGCAGCGACAGGGCAACTAGTGCCCTAGTCGACATCCTCGACTTCCACTTTTTCGCCCGTAACGCGCTGCGACAGGGCGGCCGCCATGAAGCGATCGAGATCGCCATCGAGCACGTCCGAAGGGGCGGTCGACGTAACGCCCGTTCGAAGATCCTTCACCAGCTGATAGGGTTGCAGCACATAGCTGCGGATCTGATGGCCCCAGCCGATGTCGGTTTTTGCGGCGTTTGCAGCATTGGCTTCCGCCTCGCGCTTCTGAAGCTCATTCTCGTAAAGGCGGGCACGGAGCTGCTTGAAGGCTTCGGCGCGGTTCTTGTGCTGGCTGCGCTGGTTCTGGCAGGCGACGACGATGCCCGTTGGAAGGTGAGTAATACGAACCGCGCTATCGGTGGTGTTGACGTGCTGCCCGCCTGCACCGGAGGCGCGATAGGTGTCGATCCTAAGGTCGCCTTCGTTGACCTCGATATCGATATCGTCATCCACCTCGGGATAGACCCAGACGCTGGCGAAGCTGGTGTGCCTGCGCGCCGAGCTGTCGTAAGGGCTAATCCGCACCAGCCGGTGCACGCCGCCCTCGGTCTTCAAATTGCCGTAGGCGTTCTCGCCCTTGACCAGGATCGTCGCCGACTTGATGCCGGCCTGCTCTCCGGAATGGTGATCGACCAGTTCGACCTTCATCCCGTGCCGCTCGCCCCAGCGGGTGTACATCCGCTGCAGCATCCCCGCCCAGTCGTTGCTTTCCGTGCCGCCGGCACCGGCGTTGATCTCGACATAGCTGTTGTTGGCATCGGCCTCGCCGGCCAGCAGCGCCGCCACCTTGTCGCGTTCGGCCCGCTCGGCAAGCTCGCTTAGTGCCTTGACGCCATCGTCGACCAGGCCTTCGTCACCCTCGAGCTCGGCCAACTCGATAAGCTCGACTGTATCCTTGAGCTCGGTCTCGATTTTCTTTGTCGCGCCAATCGCTTCCTCCAGCCGGCGACGCTCGCGCATCACTTCCTGCGCGCCCTTGGGGTTGTCCCACAGCGTCGGATCCTCGACCTTGTCGTTGAGCTCGCCAAGCCGCTTGTTCGCCTTGTCCCAGTCGAGGAAGCGGCGAAGGAGCGCGGTGGCGGCGTTGATCTGGTCGATATGGGCTTGCGCTTCGGCGCGCATAGGACGTCTTTCCGGTCGGGAGGAGCTTTGCGCCCCGCCTAGTAAATCCCGCCCTGCCTTTGCAAGAATTCGCCGCTGTCGGCTGGAGCGTTGGGCGTCCGACGCTGGGCTGGGCGCCGCTCGGCCACCGCATTGCGATTTTCGGGCGGTTTAT
>CAMPIY010000063.1 GCA_946886645.1 uncultured Sphingomonas sp. | reverse complement strand
ACCGCATCCATCGCCAGGGCGCGGATAGCGTTGGCGAGTCGGCGTTGAGTCGGCATGAAATCTCCCATGGTCGGCCGTTGGAAAGGGACTCGGCTGGCCGATGGTTTGGTGCCTATTGTCGCTGGACCCCGATGCGTCAACCTTGGCGCCCGCTTGCGGAGGCAGACGGACTTGCTTAGGCCAGTGAACGATGGACGCTAAGCCGCTGGAAAACGCCCTGGACCGTGCCGAGCGAGCGTTGCTGCGCATCGAACGTTCCATCGAGCGCGGCGCGATGCATCGCGGCCGCGACGACGCGCTCCGATCCAAGGTCGCGGGCGTGCTCAGCGAGCTGGACGAGATGATCCGCGAGGCCGGTCGCTAATGGCCGAGGTTGAACTCACCATCGCCGGCCGCCCTTACCGGGTCGCCTGTCGCAATGGCGAGGAAGAGAATCTCCGCGCCGCCGGAGCGCTGGTCGATGCCAAGAGCCGTGAGGCGCTTTCGGGTCTCGGCACCCTTTCCGAATCGCGCCAGCTGCTGTTTGCCGCTTTGCTGCTCGCGGATCAGATCGTCGATGGGCGCGAGGTCGATTTGCCGACGGGCCCCGATCCCGAGCTGGTCGAACGGGCGGAGAAGTTGGCGGAACGCCTTGAATCGCTTGCCGATGCCCTTGAGGAGAACGGGCGCGACGCCTAAATAGGGGGCGACGGGTACTGCCCGGTACGTGGCCACGAACATCCCTGAGGCGATTAAATATCCTAGGGGACTGTCCCTACCCGGACCCTGGTCCGGGCATATGGTTCCCACCTGACGTTTGTGGCGTCAGAGGATTTCCGGCAAACGGCCAAGGTGGTCCCGTCACCCAACCCTCGCGACGCCGACAAGGTCGCCCTCCGCCGCTTCGCCCGGATAGCGCGACGTGCCTATGTCGAAACCCTTGAGGAAGAAGAAAAATCGCGGCTGGAGCAGGCGCTCGCCGGTGTCCTGGAACCATTGTTCGAGCGGTCGCGAATCGTCGGCGCCTATTGCCCGATGCCCAGCGAAATCAGCCCGATCCCGGCCATCGAGCTGGCAAAGTCGAGGGACATCACCACCGCTTTTCCGGCCTTCGCCAACCACCAGGACCCATTCCGCTTCCTGGCCGGCGATCCCGATGAGGAAGGACCCTGGTCGATCTTCCAGCCGTCGCTGGAAGCTGCGCACGTTTTTCCCGACCTTGTGCTGTTGCCGCTCGTCGCGATCGATCACCAGGGCACACGGCTCGGCCAGGGCAAGGGTCATTACGACCGGGTCGTCGAGGACCTGCGGAGCCGCGGCGCACTGCTGGTTGGCCTTGGCTGGGACGTCCAGCTGATCGATGGCACCATTCCCGCCGACCCATGGGACGTGCCGCTCGACGGCTTTGCATCGCCGTCGCGGCTCACGATGTTCCGATGATCGAGCCCAGTTGGCGCAAGCCCGCCGGTATCTTCGCGACCCTTGCGCTTATCGCCGTCTGGGCGGTGCTAATCGCGTCCCTTGCAGGCGAGATTGGAACCTGGCCGGTGCTGGCTCAGGCGCTGTTCTACCTGGTGGCGGGAATCGCCTGGATCCTGCCGCTGAAGCCATTGCTCCGCTGGATGGAAACGGGAAAATTCAAGGATTAGGGCCATTAATGCCCTGAAACCAAACCGTTCGTCGAGGGTTCATTGCAATTGCTGTATTGGGCTACCAAATCACCCGCCCCATGATAGCTGCATCGCCCATCCAGCCTTTTCGGCCCTGGCGCACGCATCCGCGTGAAACCATTGCTGCCGCCCTTTTGGGCGCGGTGGGACTGATCGCGCTTGCGCAGACGAGCGGAGCAACGCCCCTTCTTCCGTCGTTCGCCAAACAGGAGGCGATCCAACCCGCTCAGCCGCCTCAGGCGCTGCCGACGGACCTGCGTCCGATTGCTCCGGATGCGGCGGTTGCGGTCAATGCCCAGATTCCGATCAACGGTGCTCCCGGCACAGCCGCGGCGCCCTTCACGCTGGGCAAGGCCTCGTCCGAAACGCGGGCGCGCGCGCTCGAGTGCCTGACCAGCGCGATCTATTATGAAGCCGGACAGGAAAGCACCGACGGTCAGCGCGCGGTGGCCCAGGTCGTGCTCAACCGCGTCCGTCATCCCGCCTTCCCCAGCAGCGTCTGCGGCGTGGTGTACGAGGGCTCGACGCGGGTCACGGGCTGCCAGTTCACCTTCACCTGCGACGGCTCGATGGAACGTCGACCGGTTCCGGCCTTATGGAACCGCGCGCGCCAGGTCGCCGCCGAGATGCTGAACGGCGCTGTCTATGCGCCGGTCGGCCACGCGACCCATTATCACGCCAACTATGTCGTGCCCTACTGGGCATCGAGCCTCGTCAAGACCAGCGTCGAGGGCGCCCACATCTTTTATCGCTGGGCCGGCAACTGGGGTCGTGCTGCCGCTTTCAGCGACCGCTGGTCGGGTAGCGAGGGCAATCCCGCCAAGCTGCGGCTTGCTGCGCTCAGCGCTCCTCACGTGGCCCCGCCGGCGAAGTCTGCCGAGGCTACGGTCGAAAAGCTGGAAGACGCCGGCGCCAAGGTCATCGAAGGCAAGGACGGTCGCGTTCGCCTGCTGTTCACGCCCCAGGCCCGCGAGGCGGTGGAGAAAGTGAAAGTCACGCCCTACGTCGAGCGGGTGGCCGCGTCCGACAACCTCAAATTCGCGCTGACCGGCGCGGAGGACAAGCAACGCCCTTTTGGAACCAAGTCCGAGGGGGTGGGGACAGAGGCAGCGACCTCGACCGCGCAATAAGCGTGGCCAGCGAAGGCGGGATCGGCCGATTTCAGGAAAAATGAGTGGCGCGAGTGACGGGGCTCGAACCCGCGACCTCCGGCGTGACAGGCCGGCGCTCTAACCAACTGAGCTACACCCGCGCTTTGGCGTGGGCGGCCAACTAGGAGAGCCGTCCTACCCTGTCAACAAGCATTCCAGGCTAAGGCAATGATTCACGGCGCGGGCTGATTCAGCCCGAACCGGTCAAAGCCTACTCGTCTTTTTCTTCCTCTTCGCCGACGTGCGTCAGGGTCCCGTCCTCGAACAGGAATCCGGCAATGTCCGGCGTGCCCGCGGCGGCGAAGACAGTCTTGAAAATGATCAGCAACGGAACGGCCAGCAGCGCACCCGTCGTGCCCCACACCCAGGCCCAGAACGACAGCGACACCAGGATCAGCAGCGGATTCACCTCAATGCGCTTTCCGACGATCAGCGGCGTGATCACATTGGCCTCGATGAGGTGCAGCGCGATGAAGATCGCGGGGGGCAACATCGCCGCCCAGGGATCCACGAACGTCATCAACCCGCCCAGCGCCAGCAGCAGCGCCGCCGCGATCGGCCCCAGATAGGGAATATAGTTCAGCACCGCGACGATGCCGCCCCACATCAAGGGCGAATCCATGCCCAATGCCCACAGGATCGCCGCCGTCAGCCCGCCGAGGCAGATGTTGATGATGGTGATCGTACCGATGTAGGTCGACGTCGCATCGACCGTCTGCTGGATGACGCGGGCGGTGGTCAGCGCGCCTTCGAAGCTACCGCGGCTGACGATCGTGCGCTTGCGCATGCCGGTCCAGCCGGCGAGGAAGAAATAGATCACCAGCAGCGCGAAGAAGAGCTGGACCATCGCGTGCGGCGCCGAGGCCGTGATGATGCCCAGCATCGAATTGGGCGTTTCCACCCTCACCGTCCGCGCATTGCTCGCTTCGAGCGATATCCGCGCGGCGGTCTTGTCGATGAATTTTTCGAGGTTCGAATAGAGATCGAGCAGCGGCGCAAGCGCGTCGGTGACGCGATCGATCCGCTGGGGAATCAGCGCGACCCAGTCGATTGCCGGAATGATGATGACCGCCAGGGCGAAGACGGCGATGGCTAGGAACACCAGCACGCATAAAGCAGAAGCCAGCTTCGGCGGCACGCCCCGCCGCTCGAACCATTCGAGCATCGGAACGAGCGCGATCGCCACCACCAGCGCGGCGGTAACAGGCAGGAAAAATTCCGCCCCCGCCCTCAAGGCAAACGGCAGGGCGAGGAGGAGCCCGACGCCCCCGATTAGCGTTAGCGAAGCAAGCAGCCGGACGCGTTTGATCTGGAGAGCCTCCAGGTCATGACTATGCGAATCGCCCGTTGCCCCTGTGCGCGCGTCCATTGCCGGACATTATCACCGCTTGGCTCCGCCGCCAGCCCGCGCGGTAATCACTCCGCAACCCTATTCGGTTAACGCCGGTTTCATATGGCCGACCGCCTGAAATCGATCGATGTCCTGCGCGGGCTCGCGGCCAGCGCCGTCGTCTTGCGCCACAGCGACGACCGCTTCCTGTTCGGGTCGATCGGCGTCGATTTCTTCTTCGTCATCTCGGGCTTCGTGATGGCGCAGCTGTTTCGCGACCGGACGGCTTCGCGTTTCCTGTTCGACCGGGCCTGGCGCATCTTCCCAATCTACTGGGTTGCCTTGCTGCCCTGGTTTTTCGTCCGCGGTGCCGGTGGCGAGAACGTCACGCCGGCGGGGTCGTTCGCCAGTACCCTTCTGCTGCCCAATTGGTTCGGCGTCTACGGGACCTATCTGGGCGTTGCCTGGACGTTGCTGTTCGAACTTCTGTTCTACCTGGGCGTCGCGCTCGCCATCCGGTTCGGCAACTTCCTGCTGCCGGTCCTCATCTTCGCCGCCGCGCTCGTCGCTCGCCCCTATGCGGACCTTCCGCTGCTGCATTTCCTGGGCAGCCCGATGATCTTCGAATTCCTGTTCGGCGTCGCCATCGCCCGCCTGCCGCTGCATAGGCTGGCCGGGCTCGCGCTGATGGCCGCCGGAATTTTGTGGCTGGCCCTATTCCCCAACAGCGGCCTTGAGGATTACCGGGTCGCGATGAGCTATGGCCCGTCGGTCGGCCGCGTCCTGCTCTGGGGAATTCCGGCCGCGGCGATTGTCTATGGCGCCCTTACCATGGAACGGGCCTTCAAAGGCCGCCTGGTCGATGGTCTGCTCGTCCTCGGCGCCGCGTCCTATTCCGTCTACCTCGTCCACACGCTGGTGACGAAGAACGTCATCCTTTGGTGGCCGGCGGAATTCGCCCTCGCACTGGCTGCAGGCATTGCGCTGTGGTGGACCGTCGAGCGCCCGATCCTGGCGCACAAGCCCAAATGGTTCGCATCGCGCAAGCCCGCCCCGGCGCCGGCCGCGGTACCGGCGGCGCAGCCGATCGGCTGATCTTCAAAGGAAATGGTGCCCCCGGTCCGACTCGAACGGACACTCCTCACGGAACTCGATTTTGAGTCGAGCGCGTCTACCAATTCCGCCACGGGGGCACGCCAGCGCCCCTTAGCATGACCGGAACGAGGAGCAAGCCGGACCGTTCATCCGGCGATGTCCAAGTCATCTAATGCCAGCGCGACGCCCGCGCCCGAGCCCCGAAAGGGCATGCCGTCGGTACAGCTCGACGAAGATGGGTTTCGCGAACGCTTCCTCCAGCAATTTGCCGACCCGCGTTTCGACGAGCATCGCGGCGCTCTCGACAAGATCGCCGGCGTCGCTTTCAAAAACTATGACGAAGGCCGCAAATCGCCCAATTCCGGCAAGGCCGGTCCGGGCTACGCGGATCCCGAATATGAACTTGCCGACGATTGGCGCGCGACGAAGGAGGCTCTCGACAAGGCGCAGTCGGAGCATGACGATCCGAACCAGCCCCCCTGCATCCTCATCGTCAACGGATCCTCTCGTTCCGAGCACACCTGCCCGGGCGAAATGTCGAAGAGCTGGCGGTTGACCGAAATCGCGCGGGAGGTCTGCGAGGCCGACGGGATGAATGTCCGCATCCTCAACCTTTCGCGGCTCGCAGCCGAGTATGGGGCGCACATTCACCCTTGCAAGGCCTGCTTTTCGACGGCCGCAGCGCTCTGCCACTGGCCGTGCAGCTGCTATCCCAATTACTCACTGGGGCAGACCCAGGATCTGATGAACAGCATTTACCCGCTATGGGTCCGGGCACATGGCATCCTGCTGATCACGCCGGTGAATTGGTACCACACCAGCTCCCCCATGAAGCTGATGATCGACCGGATGGTTTGCGCGGACGGGGGCAATCCCGATCCCACCACGACTCACGGCAAGGATGCCAAGAAAGCCAAGGAGCTTGAGCTCGCCGGTTGGCCTTATCCGCGGCACCTTGAGGGACGCGTCTTCTCCGTCGTCGTCCATGGCGATGTCGAGGGCGCGGAGAACGTCCGGCGGAGCCTCGTCGACTGGTTGAGGTTCATGCACCTTGTCCCGGCCGGCGTACCCGCCGAACTCGACAGATACATCGGCTATTGGGAGCCTTACGCGACCAGCCATGAGGCGCTCGACAAGGACGAGGCGATCCAGGAGGAGGTCCGCAACGCTGCGCGAACGCTGCACGAGGCCGTCATGGCGCAAAAGGCCGGCAAGCTCGTGATGCCGGGTGAGGATCTGGAACAGCCCAGACAGAAGTAGTGCCGGCGGGTTGACGGATTGAAGCGCCTCCCGTCACCTGCACAAGTGACGAGGCCGCTGCTCTCCAATATCCAGATCCTGCGCTTCTTCGCGGCGGCGGCAGTTCTCACTGGTCATGCGGGCGACTTGTTCATCCCCGGCGCAAACCAATTTCGCGCCATCCCCTGGTCGGCGGGTGTCGACATCTTTTTCGTCATCAGCGGTTTCGTGATGACCTATCTGACCCAGGGCCAATTCGGCCGGGCGGGGGCATCACGGACTTTCCTTGTTCGACGCATTATTCGCATCGCCCCGCCCTATTGGCTGTTCACGATGCTGATGGTCGCGACGGTCCTGCTGTTCGGCGAGCATGTGAAGAACACGACGCTTGATCCGGCGGTCGCGGTCACCTCCTTTTTGTTCATCCCCTGGCCGAGGGCGGACGGGCAGCTGAACCCTTTGCTCTCACAGGGTTGGACCCTCAACTACGAGGCTTTCTTCTATCTCGCCTTCGCTTCAGCATTATTCTTCAGGCGCGGGCTTTGGTGGCTGGTCGCGGTGTTCCTGCTGCTGGCCTCCCTCCATTTCACCATTCCCGATGCCTGGTTCGCCCTTAAATTCTGGACCAACCCGATCATCCTCGATTTCGTCGGCGGGATCGGCCTCGGCTTGCTGTTTCTGCGGGGCTGGCGACTGCCGTTTTGGGGCGGGCCGGCCCTGGCGGCGGTTGCGGCCGCCGTCTTTGTCGGAACTGGGGCGATGGAGCCGGGCCTCGTCCGGCGGATCGTCCATATCGGCTTGCCGGCGCTGTTGCTGTGCGCGAGCCTGGCGCTGGCGCAGGAACCTCGCTCGACCGGGCCGCTGCGCCGCGCGTTGGTTGCCGGCGGCGACAGCAGCTACACGCTCTATCTGTCCCACACCTTCACGCTCAACGCAGCCCTCCTCGCATGGCGCGCGGCGGGGGCAGACATGCCGATCGTGGCGATGATAGCAGCGATCATCCTGTCGATCGCCGCGGCGGCGCTGATCTACCGCCGGATCGAGCGGCCGATGACCGATGCGCTGCATTCGGCCACCGGCACCGCCCGGGCGCGAGGCGTCGCCGCCGTCGCGCCCTGAAGGTCATTCCGCTGCGATGGCCGCGCCTGATTCCCCCGCATAAGGATCGGGTCCGAAGCGATTGTCGCCCTTGTTGCCCGGCAAGACCATGAACACGATCATCGCGATGCCGCCCGCAAGCGCGATGAGGCCGACAAGTCCGGCCGAGGCCATGCCCGCCGTGTCGCCACTAGCCATCGAGCGGCCCATCATGACCCCCATGATGAAATAGGGCACGACGGCGATCAGCACCCACCAGCCGGAACGGTTGGTATCGTGAAGCCGGCGCACCGTGGCCGCCAGTCCGGGAAGGATCAGCGCGACGGCAATCAGCAAAGTGAACAGGCCGTAAGGGCCGAGCAACTCGATCCCGACCAGCGAATCGACGATCATCGCCACCAGATAGGCAACCAGCGTTCCCAGGTAGAACCACCAGAACTCGGCGCGTGGAGCGCGGCCGGTGAAGTCGGCATATTTCTTGAGCGGCCGCGTGGCCCAGTCGATCGGTGTCATAATTCCCCTCCCCTGTTATCGGTCCGGTCAGACTATCGGCCTTGCGCCGAGATACCAGCCTAATTCCTCGGCGCCTGCCGCCGGTAGCTGAGCGCCTCCGCAATATGGATTCGCCCGACCTGCTCGCTCCAGGCGAGATCGGCGATGGTGCGCGCGACCCGAAGCACCCGATGGTACCCACGCGCGCTTAGCCGCATCGCGGCAGCGGCATCCGCCAATAGCTTGCGGCCCGGGTCGTCGGGCGTCGCAATTCTGTCCAGCAACTCGCCATCGGCCTCTGCATTGGTCCGGATGCCCGATCCATTGAAGCGCTTGGTCTGCACGCTTCGGGCCTGTGCGACGCGGTTGGCGACCTGGTCGCTACCCTCCGCCGGCGGCGGCAGCGTCAGGTCGGCTGCGCTCACGCCCTGCACCTCGACGTGAAGATCGATCCGATCGAGCAGAGGCCCGGACACCTTCGCCTGATAGTCGGCCGCGCACTTCGGCGCACGGGCGCAGGCCAGCGCTGGATCGCCCAAATGACCGCAGCGGCAGGGATTCATCGCGGCGATCATCTGTACCCGCGCCGGGAAAGTGACGTGCATATTGGCGCGGGCCACGCTGACCGTGCCTGTTTCCAGCGGCTGGCGGAGCGAATCGAGGACGCCGCGCTGGAATTCCGGCAATTCGTCGAGGAACAGCACGCCGAGGTGCGCCAGGCTGATCTCGCCCGGCCGGACCTTCAGCCCGCCGCCGACCAGCGCCGGCATCGACGCCGAATGGTGCGGTGAACGGAACGGCCTGCGCCGCCTCAATCGCCCGCCTTCCAGCTCGCCGGCAACGCTTGCGACCATGGACACTTCGAGCGCTTCGGACGGCTCCAGCGGCGGCAATATACCCGGCAGGCAAGCCGCCAGCAGCGATTTGCCAGCGCCCGGCGGCCCGCTCATCAGCAGATTGTGACCGCCCGCAGCCGCGATCTCCAGCGCGCGCTTGGCGAC
>CAMPIY010000062.1 GCA_946886645.1 uncultured Sphingomonas sp. | reverse complement strand
TCGGGCGATTCACTCGTGCCGGCGACGTCGCTGCCGTTGAACACGCCGGTCACGCTGTCGGTGAAAGTGATGGTGCCGTCGAGCCGGGGATCGCGATCGTCGTAGAAGGTTTCGCGGCGCCATTCGACGCCAGTCGCAACGCCCAGATTGCCGCCTGGGAGCGAGAACAGATCATCGCGGCTGATCTTGAAGTCGGCCAGCGCCAGGCTGGTGCCGCCCTTGCGGTACACATCGACCAGGAACGAGTCGATCACGGACTGCGGATTGGGCGTGCAATCGCCGTTGGCCGGGTCGTCCAGACACCCTCCGTTGAAGGGGTTATAGGCATCCGGTGTCGTCCGGTTGATGGCTTCCTGCATCAGGGTCAACGACACCCGGTTGCGCTCAAGGTCGATTAGATCCGATTCCGAATAGAGCACCCCGGTATCGAAATCCCACGCGCCGATCTCGCCGCGCAACCCGGCAACCAGGCGATATGTGTCCTTGTCGACGTCGACAATGCGATTACCCGCGTCCGCAAAGCGATAGCGTTCCATGATCAGGTCCGCGCCGCCGGCCGCGATGGTGGTGCCGGGCAATCGGTTGGGGTTGGGCAGGCCGTCGCGCAGGGTCGGGCCGAACGGATTCCAATAGGCATCGCGGGAGATGCCCACCGGCACCGCAGTGAGAATGGCGGACGGCTCGGTGCGACGGCGATTCTCGGAGCGGTAGTAGCTGCCTTCGAAATAGGCTTCCAAATTGTCGGTGAGTTCGTAGCTCAGCAGGGCCAGCGCATTGTAGCGGTTCTTGCGGCTGATGAGCGATCCGCCGAAATTCTCATTGAACCGGACTGCCGCTGCGGGCGTCGTTCCGCCCACCGCACAAAGGCCTCCGCCGAAATCGAAGTCACACCCCGGGAAGGTATCCGGCTGAAGATAGAAGTCGTCGTCGCCGATCGGCGTCCGGTTCGACGGCGCCTGGATGTCGAACTGGCCGAACGGACCGAAGGTATTCAAATTGTTGAACGAGGCATCGCCCTCGAAGTCCGTGCCCTCGACGAGCGGCCGGAGATCGCCGCTGGCCGAATAACGGCGTGCCGAGGTGGGCAGGCCGTTCTCATGAAAATAGCTGCCGTAGAGCGTCAGGTTGCCGCGGCCACCGGCGAAATCGAAGCCGAAGCCGCCGTTGATGGTAACATTATAGAGGTCGGTTCCGTCCGAAAGGCGGGTGTCGCCCTCGATGAAACCGCCCTTCATTTTGCCCTTGAGGTGCGTGTTGATCACACCCGCCACCGCGTCGGCGCCATAGATCGCCGAGGCGCCGTCGCGAAGGACCTCGATCCGCCTCACGCTCCCTGGCGCGATCTCGTTGGTGTCGGACGAAACGACGGGCACCAGCAGCTCGGTCTGGAAACCCGGGTGCAGCGTCATCCGCCGGCCGTTGATCAGCAACAGGGTGTTGCCGGTGCCCAAGTCGCGCAGGTTTATCGAGCCGACGTCGCCGCGAACATTGTTCTGAGTGGTTGCATTCTGTTCGTTGAAGGCGACCGTGCCGGCCTGGGGAATGGCTCGAAAAATTTCATCGCCGGAGGTCGCGCCGCTGTTCTCGATGTCCTTTTCGTCGACCACCGTCACCGGAAGGACGTCGTTGATTTTCGCTCCCTGAATGCGGGTGCCGACGACCACGATTTCAGCCTCTTCAGTGTTCGGCTGGGTCGGCTGGGCGGTGGTTTCGGTGGTGCTTGTCTCCGTGGGAGCAGCCGCTTGGTCCTGCGCCGAGGCCGCGGCAGTGGCGAACAAGCTGGCGCCGCCCAACAGTGCCAGCCGGGCGAGCTTGGTGATTGGCATCGTCATGGTCCTCCCCATCATTTCTTTTCGTTGATTCGTGTATCGAGCCAGACCGCGAGCAGTTCAGGCCATTGGCTCAGGGTCTGGTCCGCCGTGCCGAGACCCCAGCCGTGGCCGCCGTCGGCGAAAATGTGCATCTCGACGCTCGCTCCGGCCTGCTTGAGAGCTCGAAACAGCGCGAGGTTGTGACCCGGCGGCGTGGTGGGATCGTCGGCCGACGAAAAGAGGATCATCGGCGGGGCGTCCTTGGAGGCATAGGTGTCCAGCGACCAGGCGTCCTCCGCCGCGCGCGTCGGGTGCTCGCCGATGATTTCCTTGCGTGTGCGCGTGCCGTCGAACGGCTTGCGCAGGGAGACAACGGGGAACAGCAGGGCCGCGAAATCGGGCCGGGCGCTGACCGCCTCGTAGCGGTCCCTGCCATCGTAGAATTTGCGATCGGGCTGCAGCGCCGTGAAGCCGGCGAGGTGGCCGCCAGCCGACTGGCCGAGAATGCCGATGGCGTCCGGCTTGATCCCGAATTCGGCGGCGCGGGAGCGGATGATCTTCATTGCCCGCTGCGCGTCGGCGAACGGCGCGGCCGCGTCCCAGCCGTCGTTCGGAAGGCGGTAGACTAGCTCGAAGGCGGTATAACCGCGGCTCTGGAGCCAGCGCGCGGCAGGCGTCGATTCCTTCCATAGCTGGATTCGGAAATATCCACCGCCGCCGCAGATCAGGACGGCTCGGCCGTTCGGCTTGCTCGGCCGATAGACCCGCATCCTGGGATGCGAGACGTTCGATACGGCGCCGTATCCCGCCCCCTGCTTCCCGATGACTTCGGGACCCGAGACGGCGCCCTTGCCAGGCGGGCGTCCGGGCCAAAGCGGTATCTCCTCGAATGGCTGCGCCAGGGCAGGCTGGGCCGAGCCGATTAGCGCCATGACCCCGAGCGCGCCCGCCGTGGTGAGCAAATCGCGGCGCGATGGCATCAAAAGTCTCCCACAGCTTGAGTCAATTTCGCCCCGTGTGGGCTGATCCTGCCGGCTTGCTCGCCGCCCTCATCGGGCAGTTCCAGCGGGCTGCCAGCCAAGGCAACGTGGAGCCGGTCGGAGTCGAGAGCGTCTTCCCATCGCGCCACCACGACGGTTGCAACGGCATTGCCGATGAAATTGGTCAGCGCGCGGCATTCGCTCATGAAGCGGTCAATGCCCAGGATCAGGGCAAGGCCGGCGACCGGCACCGACGGCACGATCGACAAGGTTGCAGCAAGCGTGATGAAGCCGGCGCCGGTGACCCCGGCGGCGCCCTTCGAGCTGACCATCGCGACCAGCAGGAGCGCGATCTGCTCGCCCAGGCTGAGGTCGACGTTCGTTGCCTGGGCAATGAACAGCGCGGCCAGCGTCATGTAGATGTTGGTGCCGTCGAGGTTGAAGCTGTAGCCGGTCGGAACGACGATCCCGACGACCGGCTTGGCGCAGCCCGCGCGCTCCAGCTTCTCCATCAGGCTGGGGAGGGCGGCCTCGGACGACGATGTGCCCAGGACCAGCAAAAGCTCGGCCTTCAGATAAGCTATCAGTCGGAAGATGGAAAAACCGTTCAGGCGGGCGACCGCGCCCAGGACGACGATCACGAACAGCAGCGAGGTGAGATAGAATGTGGCAATCAGCGCACCAAGATTGGCGAGCGACCCGACCCCATATTTGCCGATGGTGAAAGCAATTGCCCCGAAAGCGCCGATCGGCGCGAACCGCATCAGCATACCAACCAGGCGAAAAACGACTGCCGACAGCTTTTCCAGCATGGCCAGCACCTGTGCCCCGGCGGAGCCGGAGTATGTCAGGGCGAGCCCAAACAGGATGGCGACAAACAGCGCCTGCAGGATGGAGCCTTCGGTAAGGGCCGACACGAAGGTGGTCGGGATGATGTCGAGCAGGAAGGCGGTCAGGCTGGCTTCGTGAGCCTTGGCCTCATAATCCGCGACGGCCCCCGTATCGAGGCCGGCGATGTCGACATTCATGCCGGCGCCCGGTTGGACGACGTTGGCCACGATCAGGCCGACGATCAGCGCCAAGGTCGAAAAAAACAGGAAGTAGGCGAAGGTTTTTGCAGCAACGCGGCCCAGCGTTCGTGTCTCGCCGACCGAGGCGATGCCGGTAACGACGGTCAGGAAGATTACCGGCGCGATGATCATCTTCACCAGTTTGATGAAGCCGTCGCCAAGTGGCCTCAGCGCTTCGCCTGTTTCAGGGTAGAAATGGCCGACCAGCACGCCGGCGAAGATGGCCAGCAACACCTGGATGTAGAGGTGGCCGAGCAACCGCCGGCGCCGGGGCGCCGCCTCGATGGCATATTCGGTCGCAGCCGGGATCATGCCCGCTTTTCTCCTCTCCCATTTTTCACTTCGTTGATCGAAGCTTGTTTGCGGGCATTCTAGACATGATCATGCGGATCGACAGGGGCGGGCCGACAAAGGGGTAATATATTGAAAAGGCGAAATATAATTTGGAATGCCGAGTCTTTGTCAGCCCAGATATGTGCGGAAATCCGCACATGACGCGGCTGTGTTGTGTGATATTGCGCACAAAATGACGCTTCGCTCGCCGCGCATCTTTCCGCGAGTCGCCTCGCGCAGGCGGCTTGTGCTTGCCGCGGCGGCAGGCGCGCTGATCGTCCTGATGATCGCGGCGGCGGCTCAGCGTTGGGCTACCGGCCACGCGCGGTCGAACGCTGATCAAGCGGCGCGACAAATGGCCAGCACCCACGCGGGCCTGCTGGCGAGCGAGCTTCAGAAATTCCGGCTGCTGCCGGTCATCCTCGCCGAATATCCCGACGTCCGGACGGTGCTGCAGCATGACAATCCCGATGTGGCGGCCCGGTTGAACGGCAAGCTGGAGCTGTTCGCCAACCGGACAAATGCTGCGGCAATTTACGCAATCGACCCGAACGGGCGCACCTTGGCGGCGAGCAACTGGAGGTTGCCGACCAGCTTCGTCGGGCAGAACTATGCCTTTCGGCCCTACTTTCGGGGCGCGATGACCAGCGGGTCCGCGGAACTGTTCGCCCTGGGGACGGTGAGCGGACGCCCCGGCCTCTTTATCGCCCGCCGGGTGGAGGAGAACGGCCGGCATTTGGGCGTGATTGTCGTCAAGGTCGAATTCGACGCGGTCGAGGCACAGTGGGCGCGGCAGGAAGGCCCGACCATGGTCACCGACTCCCACGGCGTGGTGCTGATCACCAGCCGCCCGGAATGGCGTTTCCATACCATTAGGCCGCTTGACTCAAAGACCGTCGCGGCGATCCGCCAGACGGTTCAATTCGGTGGACTGCCGCTCTCCCAGCTACAGTTGCGCGACGTGGATGGGACCGTAACGGATCGCGCCGCAGCCGGAAACCCAAGATTCCGCGAAGCGGTCGTCCCGGTCTCGATGGTCGGCTCGCAACTTCACTTTCTCCAGCCCCTCGACGCCGCCGAGGCCAGCGCCGATGCCAGCGCACGGACCGTCGTTCTGATCGCGTTGATCGTGGTCGTTGTGGCGCTTGCCTGGTTGATCCGGTCGGCCGAGCGGCGGCGGATGCAGATCGAATCCCGGCGCGCGCTGGAGAAGGAGGTGCAGGCGCGGACATCCGAACTCAGCGAGGCCAACAGACTCCTGACCGAGGAGTCGCAGGAGCGTGAGCGTGCCGATCTTCGCTACCGATTGGCGCGCGAGGAATTGGCGCAGGCCAACCGGCTGAGCGCGATCGGTCAAATCATTGCCGGTGTAATCCATGAGATCAATCAGCCCGTCGCCGCGATCCGGGCATTCGCCGACAATGCGTCGAGCTTCCTGGAACGGAAGCAACCGGCGAAGGCCAAACAGAATCTTGGGACCATCGCCGAACTGACGACGCGCATCGGCGCGATCACTGCCGAGCTCCGGGCATTTGCCCGCCGAAGCACGCCAGCGATTGGGTTCCTGCGAATAGGGGATGTCATCGACGGCGCCTTGCTGCTTCTGGGCGATCGCATCCGCGCTGGCAAAGTGACTATCGATCGGCGCGGCGACGAGGACCTTACCGTCCGGGCAGACCGGGTTCGGCTTGAGCAAATCCTCATCAACCTGATTCAGAATGCTCTCGACGCACTCGAAGGAACGGCCAATCCTGTCGTTCGGATCGAAGCGAATGAGGGTCCGCCAACCTCGATATTGGTCGCGGATAACGGCCCAGGGATCGATCCGGCTGTCGCGGACGACCTGTTCACGCCTTTCGTTACCGCGCGCGAAGAGGGCCTCGGCCTTGGGCTTGGAATAGCCCGGGATATCGCCCGCGAATTTGGTGGTGAGCTGGAAACTGCGACGTCGCCACTCGGTGGGGCGGCGTTCAGGCTTCGATTGGAGCGCGCATGACAATCCTGGTCGATCGGCAAACCGTGATGTTCGTCGACGATGACGAAAAGCTGCGCCAGGCGAATGCACAGACGCTCGAACTGGCCGGAATCGATGTGCGCCCCGTGGCCATGGCCGAGGAAGCACTTGCGTCGATCGGAAGGGACTTTGACGGCGTCGTCGTCACCGATATCCGCATGCCCCGAATGGACGGACTGCAGCTATTTGCGCGGATCCGGGAGATCGACCCGGAAATCCCCGTTATTCTGATCACCGGGCACGCGGATGTCCCGACCGCCGTCGCCGCCCTGCGCGACGGTGCCTTCGATTTCCTGACCAAGCCCTTTGCCGCCGACCATCTGGTGGGTTCGGTTCGCCGTGCGCTCGAGACGCGCCGGCTCGTCATCGAGAACCGCAAGCTGCGCGCCGCAGTGGCCGAGGACAACAGCGAGTCCCCGCTGATCGGCGACAGCCCGGCGATGGAGCGGCTTCGCGAGACGATCCTCCAGATCGCGATGGCCGATATCGACGTGCTGGTCGAAGGTGAAACCGGATCGGGCAAGGAACTGGTCGCCGCCATGCTTCACCGCCAGGGCCCGCGACGGGGCCGCCCGTTTGTCGCGGTAAACTGTGGAGCGCTTCCGGAAGCGCTCGCGGAGGCGGAATTATTTGGCCATGAATCCGGCGCGCTCGGCCCAGGACGGTTGTCGCGGACGGGGCGGGTCGAGGCGTCGAACAATGGGACCCTGTTCCTGGACGAGGTCGACAGCATGGCGCTGCCGGTTCAGGCCAAGCTGCTGCGCGTGCTTGAAGAACGGGAAGTCATGCCGATTGGCGCGGACACGCCCAGGATCGTGAACCTGCGGGTCATCGCTGCATCGAAAGCCGACCTCCATTCCGCGGTGGAGGCCAACCGGTTTCGCGAAGATCTCTACTATCGGCTGAACGTCGTCCGGTTGCGGATTCCTCCGCTACGCGAACGGCGGCAGGACGTACCGCAGTTGTTCGCTCATTTCGTCGATGATGCGCTTGAGCGGATCGGCCGTAATTCCTTCAGGATGAACGACAGCGTCCGCAGGCGCCTGGTCGAGCATGATTGGCCTGGGAACGTCCGGGAGCTCAAGAATTTCGCCTTTAGTGCCGTGCTAGGGCTGGGCAATCGCAGCGATGCCGCAACGTCCGAGCCGTCGCCCCCGCTACCTGCCCGGGTCGAGCGGTTCGAGGCCTCGCTAATCCGCGACGCCTTGCAATCGACTGCCGGCGATATTCGGATGACCGTAGAAAAGCTCGGAATTCCAAGAAAAACACTGTACGACAAGTTGTCGCGCTATGGTATCGTTCCCGATCATTTTCGGGCCCGGTAGAGGAATAGCTAGCCCAGCCGAGCCAAGATCCCAGCTGATGCTACGATCTGACGGCTTGTGCGCCCCAGATCGCCTCGGGCACGAAGATCCTACCGTCCGAATAGATTGAGTTGGCGAGGACGTCGTCGGCGAGGTTTGCCGGGCCGTCCAGATCGACCACATCGCACAATTGCGCCAGGACGAACCCGGGAGCCATCGCAAGGGTTGAGCCGCCCATGTTGCCGACCATCACCTGCTTTCCCATCGAGCGCGCGGCACGAGCCATCGCCAGCGCCTCCGTGAGGCCGCCGCACTTGTCGAGCTTGATGTTAATGACGTCGAAGTAAGCCGCCTTCTCGCCAAGTTCCGTCAGGTCCAGGATGCTTTCGTCGGCGGCGACAGGGAAGGGCGGTCTCCATCCCGCGAGGGCAGATTCCTCACCGCGCGGAGTCGGCTGCTCAAGCAATGCCACCGAATATTCGATGAGGATGGTTTCGAGACGATCCAGGTCATTCGAAGCGAAACCCTGGTTGGCATCGACGCCGAGCCAGGCATCGGGCCGTGCGGCGCGCACGACGGCCAGCCGCTCCGCGTCGGCGGCGAGATCGCCGTCGAGCTTCAGCTTGATCGCCTTCGCGAAATCGAGCGTTCCGACCAGGTCGGCGAGGATTGCGGGATCTTCTGCGGGCAGCGTGAAGGTCGAGACGAGCGGTTGCGGTTCGGGGACACCCGCCAGTTCCCAAACGGGCCTGCCCAGGCGGCGGGATTCGAGCTCCCACAGCGCGCAGTCGAGAGCGTTTCGGGCGCCGCAGGGCGGAAGCGCCAGCTGCAGCTCGTCGCGGCTAATCCCGCCTTCGACCAGCCCGCGTACGGATTCGACCATGTCGACCATGCGGTCCTGATCGTCGCCGACATAATAGACGCCGGCGGCCTCGCCGCGGCCCTTCTGTCCGCCCTGTTCGATATGGACGACGATCGACGGCATCGCGTCGAAAACATAGCCGGAGATGCGAAAAGGGGCGGAAAGCTCCATCGCGGCCCGCGCCACATGCAATGATCGGTGAATCGATGCGCCATCCATGGCGACGATTGCATAACGGTTCGCAACGATGTTTCAAGTATGGAAACAGTATGAACCAAAAGTTGGCTTGGATCAGGTGTCGAATTCCCAGCTGGTCCCGGCTGCGCGGGCGAGCTCCTGGATACCCGCGCCCGCACACACCGAAAGCACGGTGCAGGGCCCCTCGCTTGTCCGCACATAGGCATGACCCATGGCGCTATCGAAATAGACGGAATCGCCCGGCCCAAGCGGCAGAGGCGCATATAAATCCGTGCGCAATTCCATGGAGCCGGTCAGGACGTAGAGATATTCCTCACCGCTGTGGCGGACCAGTCCGCCCAACTCCTCGACGCTTCGGGCGCTGACGTTGATGATGATGGGCACCATCAGTTTCCCGAGGAGATCGGCGGCCGGATAGAGGTGGGAATGGCGCTCTGAATCCGCCCAGGACGCGCTTCCCGAGCGCGTCACGCTGCGCCTTCCGGTGGCTGGCGCCGGTTGAAGCTGCTCTCCGCCGGAAAGAAGATCCTGCAGGTCGATCCCGAGACCCTGAGCAAGCTT